>JAICHS010000208.1 GCA_025924775.1 Rhodanobacteraceae bacterium | reverse complement strand
TCGACGAGGCCAAGTTTCTCGACCGCGGCGAGGCCCGCCATCACGTCCTTGCCGGGGCCCTCGCCGGTGTCGCGATAGATCGCGTGCTGGAACGCGTCGCCAAGATTGATGCTGCCGCGATAGTTGGGCTGGAACACCACGCAGCCCGCCGCCGCCAGCAATTGCGGCAATGCTGCGAAGCGCACGGTGGACGCCGACTCCGGACCGCCGTGGATCACCAGCACCAGCGGATACGCCTGGCCCTTGCGGTAGCCGACCGGATACGTCAGCACGCCGTCAACGTCCATGCCGTCATCGCTTTGCCATTGCAGCGATTCGCTGCGGCCAAGTTCGAGCTTGTCCACGAAGGCGTTGACGTCGGTGAGCCGTCGCGGCCGCGCGCGCGCCGATGCCAGCACGTAGAGCTCGTCCGGATGCGTCGCGGTGCTGCCGATGAAGGCGATCGCGCCATTGCCCGCGACACTTATTTGCCTGCCGGCTTCGACATCGCCCAGGTCCAGTACACGCGCCGCGCCTTCGAGTGGCTGCTCCCACAACACCGAACGCGTGCCGAGTTCTCCCTGCAGCAGCAGCGCCTTGCCGCTCGGCAGCCATGCGAACGCATTGAAGTTCCGCGCCAGTGCCGCGGTCGCGTCATGCGGCGCGCCGTCGCCGCCCACGTACACGGCATTGCCGTTGTTCTGGTCGCCGCCGCGCACGCGCAGGAACGCGAAGGTCGTCTCATCCGGGGCAAAGGCAAACGCGTTGGCACCCTCGTCGGAAACCAGTGCGGCCGGCTTGCCCTTGCCATCGGCCGCGACTTTGTCGATCACCGAACGGAACGAGGGTCCCCAGTACGGGCTCGGGAACTTCGTGAACACGATGGATTTGCCGTCGCGGCTCCATGCCAGTGGCGTCACGCCTTCCTGGTCGGTTTGCAGCGAGTAGTCGCCCTCGGTCAAGCGCGTGGGCGTGCCGCCGTTGGCCGCCACCACCCACAAGTGCCAGGGCGCCACCGCTGCGCGCAGCAGGAAGTTGCCATCGGTGATCTGGAAGGCCTTGTTGTGCGCCTTGATGGCCTTCTCGTTGACGGGCGGATCCTGCGTGACGTAGGCGATGCGCTGGCTGTCGGGGCTCCACGTGAATTCAACGATGCCCGCCTTGGCGGCGGTGACGCGCCGGGCATCGCCGCCCGCGAGCGGCAACACGTAAATCTGGGAGTGCTTCGTCTGCGGGTCCTTCGCCAGGAACGCCAGCCGCGTGCCATCCGGCGACCAGCGCGGCGACGACACGTGCTCGCGATCCCGCGTCAGCGCACGCGCGGTACCGCCCGCGACCTCCACCACGTCGATCCGGGTGTCGTGCTTGTCGGTCTTCCACACCGGCGTCGTCACCACGACCGCTACGGATTTGCCATCCGGCGCGAATTGCGGGTCAGACAATTTCACCAGTTTTTGCAGATCGCCCAGCTGGAACGGCACCGCCGCCGAAACCTGCGGCGCGCCCAATACCAGGGCAGCCCATACCAGCACCCAGCCCGCCCGCAGCCACGTCATTCTCATCGTGAACCCCACCCCGGCACCGCCATCGGCGCAATTGCGAAAGCATACCGGGCGCCCACTTGCCCGCGCGCCGCGCCCGCGCCATGCTCGCGGCAATGACCGCAGCCGCCACCCGCTACCCGCAACTGTTCACGCCGCTGGACCTTGGCTTCTGCACGCTGCCCAACCGCGTGCTGATGGGTTCGATGCACACGGGTCTGGAAGACCATGCGCGCGATTTCGGAAAACTCGCCGAATACTTCGCCACGCGTGCGCGCGGCGGCGTCGGCTTGATGGTAACGGGCGGCTTCTCGCCCAACGTCGCGGGCTGGCTGAAGCCGTTTTCCAGCCGGCTGTCGATGCCCTGGCAGGTACGCGCGCACCGACGCATCACCGGCGCCGTGCACGCGGGCAGCGGGCGCATCTGCCTGCAGATCCTGCACGCCGGCCGCTACGGCTTCCACCCCTTGTCGGTCGCGCCTTCGAAAATCAAGTCGCCGATCACGCCGTTCACGCCACGCGCGCTGTCGGATGCCGGCGTCGAACGCACCATCCGCGCCTTCGTGCGCACCGCCAAGCTTGCGCGCGACGCGGGCTACGACGGCGTCGAGATCATGGGCAGCGAAGGCTACCTGATCAACGAGTTCCTGGCTGAGCGCTCGAACCAGCGCACGGATCGCTGGGGCGGTTCGGCCGAAAACCGCATGCGTTTCCCGGTCGAGATCGTGCGCCGTACACGCGAGGAAGTCGGCCGCGATTTCATCATCATCTATCGATTGTCGATGCTCGACCTGGTGGATCGTGCGCAGGCGTGGGAGGAAATCGTCGCGCTGGCGAAACAGATTGAAGCTGCGGGCGCCACCTTGATCAACACCGGCATCGGCTGGCACGAGGCGCGCATTCCGACCATCGTCACCAGCGTGCCGCGCGCGGCATTCACCTGGGTGACGCGGCGGATGCGGGAAAACCTGCGCATTCCGCTGATCACCACCAACCGCATCAACACGCCCGAGGTGGCCGAGCAGGTATTGGCACGCGGCGATGCCGACATGGTATCGATGGCGCGTCCGTTCCTGGCCGACCCGGATTGGGTCGCGAAGGCACGTGACGGCCGCGCGGCGCTGATCAACCCGTGCATCGCCTGCAACCAGGCTTGCCTCGACCACGTGTTCGAGAACAAGCGCGCATCGTGCCTGATGAATCCGCGCGCATGTTTCGAAACCGAGCTCGTTGATGCGCCGGTCGTGCACAAAAAGCGCTTGGCGGTGGTCGGCGCGGGTCCGGCCGGACTTGCCTGCGCGACCACGCTGGCGCAACGCGGGCACGCAGTGGTGCTGTACGAACAAGCGAACGAAATCGGCGGCCAGTTCAACTTGGCCAAGCGCATTCCCGGCAAGGAGGAATACGCCGAGCCGATGCGCTACTGGGGCAACCTGCTGGATGCATTCGGCGTTGACCTGCATCTGGGCAAACGGGCCGATGCGGCGGCCTTGCAAGCCGGAAATTTCGATGCCGTGATCATCGCCACCGGCGTCACGCCGCGCGATCCGCGCATTGCCGGCCAGGAACATCCGATGGTGCTGGGCTATCACGACGCGATCACCGGCAAGCGCCCGATCGGCAAGCGTGTCGCGATCATCGGTGCCGGTGGCATCGGCTTCGACGTCGCCGAGTTTCTGACCCAACCCGCACCTTCAGCGACCACCGACATCGCGCGCTGGACCCGCGAATGGGGTGTCGATGCCACGCTTGCGCGGCGCGGCGGCCTTGCGAAACCCGAAACCGAGCCCTCGCCACGCGAGGTGTGGTTGTTGCAACGCACGGCCGGGCGCCCGGGCAAGCGGCTCAACAAAACCACCGGTTGGGTGCACCGCGCCGCGCTGAAGGCCAAGGGCGTCAAAATGCTGGGCGGCGTCACCTACGAAAAGATCGACACTGCCGGCCTGCACGTCAGCATCGACGGCAACCCCCAAACACTGGCCGTGGACAACGTGATCATCTGCGCGGGCCAGGAATCCAACCGCGCGCTCGCCGACGAATTGAGCGCGCTCGGCGTTGTCGTCCACGTGATCGGCGGTGCCGACGTCGCGGCGGAGCTCGATGCCAAGCGCGCGATCCGGCAGGCCACCGAACTCGCGGTACGCCTGTAGCCACGCTTGAAGCGCGCCCCGCGCGCCCCCATCTGTCGGGTGCCGTGCGCCCAATGCGCATCGCCCGTCGCGCGCCGCGCGATGTCCGCCCTGAATCCCAGGAGATACCCATGAAGCTATACAGTTTTCCAGGCTCATGCGCCCTCGCCAGCCACATCGCGCTGGAGTGGTCGGGCAAGCCGTACACGGTCGAACTGATCAAGAAGGAGGACTTGGACCAGGCGAGGTTCAAGCAGTTGAACCCGAGCCACCACGTGCCGATCCTGGAAGGCGATGGCTGGGTGCTGGACCAGAACGCCGCAATCCTGACCTACATCTCCGACCTCGCCCCCGAGGCGAAGCTGGACGGCGACGGCCCGCTTGGCCGCGCCGAGGTGAACCGCTGGCTGGGTCTGATCAACTCCGAAATCCACCCCGCGTACAAGCCGTTGTTCGGCACCACCGCGTACCTCGGCGACCAGGCCATGATCGAGAAGACCCAGGCCAGCTCGCGCCAGCAGCTACGCCGGATGTTCGAGCGCTGCGACGCGCAGCTCGCCAAGCACCCCTGGATCGCGGGCGCGCACAAGTCGATCGCCGACACCTACCTGTTCGTGACCGTGATGTGGTCGCACATCGTCAAGGTGGACCTCGCGGGCCTGGAGCACCTGAAGAAGTTCGAACAGGCGATGCGCGCCGACGCGAGCGTGCAGAAGGCGCTCAAGGCGGAAGGGCTGGACAAGGCGCACGCCGCGTAGCGTTTTCGCGCCAGGCACTCCATGCAAAAGGCCGCGCAACGCGCGGCCTTTTGCATGCGCGCGGTGAGGCAACACCACAACGCCCCGCACATACGCGGCCTGCGCCCCTCACCCCTTGCCCTCTCGCCCAAACGACGCAGCCGCTTGGCGGAGAAGGGGAATCGGGGTCACGCAGGGCCGTCCTCGGAAAGACACTGGCAGTCGAAGCACAAAACTTCGGCTACCGCTTTTCTATGGGCACGTACACCTGGTCATCCGGGCCGGTGTAGTTCGCGCTGGGGCGGATGATCTTGCCATCCTGGCGTTGTTCGATTACGTGCGCGGACCAACCT
>JAICHS010000207.1 GCA_025924775.1 Rhodanobacteraceae bacterium | reverse complement strand
GATGCGGCTTTCGCGGAAAGTCAGGCCATGGAAGGCCGTTCTGATGCCCCCAGACTACCCGAGCATCAAGCCACAAGAACCTCGAACGAAACAGCGATCAGGGACGATCGCAAAAATAAAGTCAGGCCATGGAAGGCCGTTCTGGTGCCCCCCAGACTACCCGAGCATCAATCCGCGAGGCCTTCGAACGGAGCGGCGATCGGGGACGATCGCAAAGAGGTCGCGGAAGGCCGTTCTGGTGCGCCCAGACTACCCGAGCATCATTCCGCGAGGCCCTCGAACGAGCTGCGATCAGCGACGATCGCACGACTCAAGCGTCTGGCCACGCCGTCAGCAGTTCATACCCATCATCGGTGACGACAAGGGTGTGCTCCCACTGCGCCGACAGCGAGTGGTCCTTGGTAACCACCGTCCAGCCGTCCGGCATCTGGCGGGTCTGGCGCTTGCCGGCGTTGATCATGGGCTCGACCGTGAAGGTCATGCCCTTTTCCAGCCGCATGCCCTCGCCCGCATGGCCGTAATGCAGCACCTGCGGCTCGTCGTGGTAGATGGTGCCGATGCCATGCCCGCAATACTCGCGAACCACCGAATAACCGGCGCCTTCGGCGTGCTGCTGGATCGCATGACCGATATCGCCCAGGGTGGCACCGGGCCGGACCTGTCCGATGCCCAGCATCATCGCCTCGTAAGTCGTATCCACGAGGCGCTTGGCGAGTACCGAAGGTTCGCCGACGAAGTACATGCGCGAGGTGTCGCCGTGCCAGCCATCCTTGATGACCGTGACGTCGCAATTGATGATGTCGCCTTCCTTCAGCACCTTGCCGGGGCTGGGAATGCCGTGGCAGATCACGTGGTTGACCGACGTGCAAAGGGTCTTCGGAAAACCGTGGTAGCCGACGTTGGCGGGGATCGCATGCTGCACGTCCACGATGTGGTGGTAGGCGATCTGGTCGATCTCTTCGGTCGTGACGCCCGGTTTGATGTGATCCTTGAGCACCGCCAACACTTCGGCCGCAAGCCGGCCGGCGACGCGCATCTTCTCGATTTCTTCTGGGGTTTTGGGTATGACTGGCATGGGTTGGAATCGGTCCGGGTTCAACGGCGCGCTGAAACACCGTGCCGCGTAATACCTCTACGCGGCGGGCGCGCCCGCTGGGTCAAGTCGCAATTATCCTCCATCCGCCGCGCGCCTGCAGGGCGCACGGCCGCCGGCGCGCTTTCAAAGCGCAGATGAACCTGAAGGCGACGCAAGTTCAGGGCTCGGGCGGGGCGAATCGAAAGCACCGCAAGGCCGCCACCCCGTCCACATGCCTGTGTCGTTGGACAATGCCGCAGCTTGCGCACCCAAACCCGCGCCAAGTATCATTCGCGGCTCGCTGCAGCGATATCCGCGCAGCCGGTCGTCGGGGTGTAGCTCAGTCTGGTAGAGCGCCACGTTCGGGACGTGGAAGTCGCAGGTTCAAATCCTGTCTCCCCGACCAATGAATCAACGAGTTGGATCGCCACGGGCGGTTTGCCGTCGGCGCGCAACTGCCAAGTGGGCGCACTGACGCATGCTGCAGCACGCGGTGCCCTACATCGTGTAAGTCGGCTTGTCCCCGCCCTGCAGACCCGCCAGCAGGGTCTCGATCTTGGTGCGCGCGTTGTCGCCGTCGGCATTTTCGGAAAACTGCACGCCGATGCCGGCCGGACGGTTGCCTTGCGCCGCGAGTGGCGTGATCCACACCACGCGTCCCGTGGTCGCCACGCGCTCGGTTTCCTCGGGCAGCGTCATCAACAGGAACACCTCGTCGCCGAGGTTGTAGCGCTTGTTGGTGGGCACGAACAGGCCACCGCCCTTCACGAACGACATGTAGGACTGGTACAGCGTGTGCTTGTCCCGGATGACGACCGGCAGGATGCCCTGACTGCCCATGCCGCCTGCACTGCCCGCCATCGCCATCGCGCTCGCTCCTCGTGAATCAGCGGGCGCCAGCTTGCCGCCACCGCCCCGCCGCGGTCAAGCACGCGGTATGCCGAAACGGCACCACCCCCAGCCATCGAACACCCACGGTGACGGCAGCGTGCAATACAACTTGACGTAGTACGGCGGCCGCAACACGCGCGCCGTGCGCGCCGCGGGACTGCCGTCGCGCCAGGTCAGGTTGGCGCCGCTGCGCGAACGCAGGGCGATGCGTTCGCCACCATCGGCATCGACGACCAGCAGCGCGAGCCACGGACGCAGCCAGCGTGGCGGCCGCCACGGCAATTCGGGGCCGCTGCGATCGTGCGAATCGAGGCCCGCAACGAAACTTTCGGTACCGGTCGCAAAGCGCAACAGGCGCGTGCCACTCAGCGCCGTTTGGCTGGCGTGCGCCTCGATGGCCGCGCGCTTGCGCCGCTGTTCGTCCGCATCCAGCGTGAACACGGCGCGGCGCGGCACTCCGGGCTGCGAACGGCCGTGTAGTAAGTAGCCGAGGCACGCGGGCTTGGTGACGCCGGGCATCGACTGGAACACCATCTCCAGCAGGACGTGGATGGCGCTGTGGTCCGGATGCCGGTCCACCAGGTCGGGCAGTACCAGGATCGTGGGACGTTCACGCTCGATGAGCGCCCGCAAATCCGCAACCAGCACCTGGGTCGCATCCAGCAGCTTCCAGGTCACGCCGCCATCGGGCCAGCCGAGGCGGTGCACGGCCACGTTGTCCGCACCCAAGGCGTGCAGCGCGGCAGCGGCCTCGGCGCGGCGCCGGCGGCCCCAAGCCTGCCGGTGGCGCTCGCCGATCCACACGCGTCGTTCCAATGCGCGTTGCGGCCAGGGGTTGTTTTCGCCGTCGGTGATGAACACCACGCTGACGCCCGCGCCGTACGCCATGGCGCGCTGGATCAGCCCGCCGGCGGCCAACGATTCGTCGTCCGGGTGCGGTGCCAGCACCATCAACCGGGCCCCGTCGCGCCGCAACAGCGCATCGGGATCGAGCAGGTCCAAGGGCTTTTCCTGACGCAAGCAGACTTTCCTTGAGGCCACCATGGGCCTGGGTCACGCCCCACCGGAACGCAATTGTGGCGATACGCGGTTGACTTGGCACTGACCGCAGGCACGGGTCGCGCGGACCGCCGCCGCGTTCAGGCCCGTGGCAATCCATCCAACCATTCGAACAGCGCAAGATCGGCGCGCAACGGACCGTTCAGGCGCAGCCGCAACCGGTTGGCCTGGGCAAAGGATTCTGCCAGCGCGGCGTTGCTCCAACCCGGGTCGAAGCGCGTCGGGTGGCCTGCCAGGCGTCCGCGCAGCGCCCCTTCCAGCAAGCGGGCCGCCTGCTCCAACCGCTGCCCGGGTTCGTCACCAGCCCAGGCCTTGCCGACTTCGCGTGCATGCGCGCGGCCGGCCACCAGCGCCAACAGGTCGCGCGCGACTTCCTGCCGGCGCTGCATGCCACCGTGCTCGGCCAGCAGCCACGCCTGCCCGGGATTACCGCCAGCCGCTGCCAACATCGCCTGCGGCGCCGCCACGTTGCGCGTGGCCAACCACGCCAGGGCAACGGCCTCGCCGGGCACTGCGAAGTCCAGGCGTTGGCAACGACTGCGGATGGTTGCGCTGAGGCGCCACGGTTGGTCGGTGACCAGCACGATCATGCTGGCGTCGGTTGGCTCTTCCAGGGTTTTGAGCAACGCATTCTGCGCGGCCGCGTTCATCAGCTCGGCGGGGTCGATCACGGCCACCTGCCAACCGCCCAGCTGGCTTGCCATGGCCAGGCGCGCGGACAACTCGCGGATCTGGTCGACCACGATTTCACGCCGCATCACGCCGGTTTTCGGATGCGGTTCCAGCTTGATCCGCATCCGGTCAGGATGGGTGCCGGCCGCCAGCAGCTTGCAGGTGCGGCAGCTGCCACAGGCATGACCGGCACGCGGCTTCTCGCACAGGCGTGCGCGCACGAAGGCCTCCGCCAATGCGCGTTTGCCGAGACTCGCCGGCCCGCACAACAGCAAGGCGTGCGGCAGGGTGCCATGCGCGGCACGCGCGGCCAGCAAGTCCCACTGCGGCTGGCACCAAGGTGGCAGCGGGTCGCCCGGCGCAATCGCGACGACGGCTTCTGCTTCCGCTTCCGGCTCGGTCCCGCTCATGCCACGTCCTGCGTGCGCAAGGCGGTGATTGCGGCAACCGCCGCATCCAGCACGGCGGCCGCCGGCAGGCTGGCGTCGATGACGCGGAATCGGCCGGGTTCCGCGGCCGCACGCGCGCGGTAGGTGGCGCGCACGCGCTCGAAAAAATCGTCGCGTTCGGCTTCGATGCGGTCGGCGTCGCCGCGCTGGCTGGCGCGCACGCGGCCCTCGGCGACCGGCAAATCCAGCAGCAGCGTCAAGTCGGGTTTCAGGCCCGCGGTTGCGATGCGCTCGAGCTCGGCGATGCGCGCGGCGTCCACGCCGCGGCCACCGCCCTGGTAGGCGTAGCTGGCGTCGGTGAAACGATCGCACAACACCCAGCAGCCCGCGGCCAACGCTGGCTGCAAAACCTCGCGCACCAGTTGCGCGCGCGCGGCGAACATCAGCAGCAACTCGGTTTCCGCCGCGATGTCGCGATGCGCCGGGTCCAGCACCAACGTGCGGATCGCCTCGCCAATCGGCGTACCGCCGGGCTCGCGGGTGTACACCACGTCCACGCCGGCCTGCGCGAAATGCGTCCGCAGCCCGGCCAGCAGGGTGCTCTTGCCCGCGCCTTCCCCGCCCTCCAGCGTGACCAGCCGCCCGCTCACTGGTTTTTCTTCCCGAGGATGTATT
>JAICHS010000206.1 GCA_025924775.1 Rhodanobacteraceae bacterium | reverse complement strand
GTGTCCTTGCAGAGTTTCGCGTAGGCGTCGCGGACCGCCTTTCCCAGCTCGGCGGGCAGGGCGGTATCCACGATCCAGCCGCGGATCTCCTTGCCGGCGACCGCCAGCGCGTTGACGTCTTCCACGTTCAGCGTGGCGAGACGCTTCTGGATCCGGTCGGCCAGGCCGCTTTTTTCCAGATACTCGCGGAACGCGTCGGCGGTGGTGGCGAAGCCACCCGGCACCGACACGCCGAGTTTGGCGAGGTTGCCGATCATCTCGCCCAGCGAGGCGTTCTTGCCACCGACCTTGGCAAGGTCGGTCATGCGCAATTGATCCAGCCACAGGACGAGTTCGGTCACGACGATCTCCAGGGCGGGCACGTGGCCCATGAAAACGCCCATTTTCGTTGGCATCCGGGCGCGAGACAAGCTGCGCCGCCGCGGGCGTTTGGCTCGGATACACTCGGCCATCGCATGGTGACGGGAGACCCGTTTGAACGGCAATGGGCGCAGGACGGTGTTTTTCATCTCCGATTCCACCGGCATCACCGCCGAAACCATCGGCAATTCCATCCTCGCGCAGTTCGAGGGCGTGACGTTCGATGCGCACCGCATTGCGTTCGTGGACGCGCCGGACCGGGCGCGCGCGGCGGCGCTGCGGATCAAGACGATCTACGCGCAGAACGACGAGCGCCCGATCGTGATCAACACCATCGTCGATCCGCAGCTGTGCGAGATCATCGCGGAATCCGGCGCGCTGGTGATCGACGTGCTGGCGCCGTTCGTTGGCACGCTCGAGCTGGAACTGGGTACCCGCCGCTCCGGCGCGATCAACCGCGCGCACGGGATGGTGGATTTCAACCAATACGAGGCGCGCATCAACGCCACCAACTACGCGTTGGCGCATGACGATGGCATCGACATCGATTACACCCAGGCCGACGTCGTGCTGGTCGGCGTGTCGCGCGTGGGCAAGACACCGACGTGCCTGTACATGGCGCTGCACTACGGCGTGCGCGCGGCCAATTACCCGCTGACCGACGAAGACCTCGAGCACGACGAGCTGCCCAAGCGGCTGCAGGGCTGTCGTGCCCGCCTGTACGGCCTGACCATCGACCCGCTGCGGCTGGCGCAGGTGCGCGAGGCGCGGCGTCCGGGCAGCGCCTACGCCAAGCTCGAGCGCTGCCAGCGCGAGCTGGTGCTGGCCGACAAGATCTTCCGGCGCGAACACCTGCCGTCACTCAACACCACGCACACCTCGATCGAAGAGATCGGCAGCAAGATCATGGCCTACCTCGGCATTGAGAAGCACATGTTCTGATGGCCGACGTCTTTTTGATCGCGTTTTGGAGTTGTGCGGAGGGCGTGCCGACCCGCCGGGCAGGTGGCTTCGAAATTCATTGAAACGGCGGGTGCCAAGGCATACGATCGGGCAGGTGTGACGCTCGGAGCCAGATCGGGCGTCTCCCAGGCGCGAAACACCGATTGCCGTTGCGTCGGGTATGGGGACCAAGGGGGCTGATGATTCCGTCGCGACGATTGCCCGGAGAGACCGCCGTCCGTGACCGCGGCCCGGGCGGGGTCGTTCGTCGGTCCGTCTGGACAGACTGTACCTGCTATCGGCTGGTACGGCTGGGGAGGAGCCGGTCACAAACACGAGTACCCGCGGCAACTCATCTGGCACGCAACGTGCTTGCAAATTGGGGAACAAGCGCGCTTGCCGGTTCGATGAGCGATCGCTTCGGGTCGGGTGCGCAAGCGCGTGCCGAAACAGCCTTCACGGATTCCATGGGATTCCACGCATGAACCACTCTCGCAAACGTGCGCTCGCGCTCGCCGTGGCCGCTGCGATCGTCGCCGCGGCGCCCATTTATCTCACAGCCTGCGGTGGAGGCGGCGGGGGCGGCGGGGTGCGCCCCAGCACGAATGCGCCGCCGCCACCGAGTCCGCCACCCCCACCGCCGCCTCCGCCGCCGCCACCTCCACCACCGAGCCCGCCGCCCCCCCCCCCGCCGCCGCCGCCCCCGCCACCGCCACCGCCTTACGATCCGGCGTACAACCATCTGATCCCGACGGGCGCGTTGACGGTGCAGGGTGAGGGCTTCACGGGACAGGGCGTCAATGTCGGCATCCTGGATTCCGGTGTCGATCCGACCACCCCGCCGATGGTTGGGCGGATCACGTGGTTCAAGAGTTACCTGCCCGGCGGTTCGCAGTCGCCCAACGATACCTCCGGACACGGCTCCGTGGTCGGCGACATCCTGGGTGGCGCGGCAGCCGGCACGCTGCCCGCCGACAACAACAAGCCTTTCCCGGGTGGTGTTGCACCGGACGCGAGTCTTTATTTCGAGCAGGTGTGCACGAGTGCCGGTTCGGGAAGCTGCTCGATCAGCAGCACGAACTTCAGTGATTTCGTCGCCCAGAATGTCAAGATCATCAACGGATCCTTCGGTTCCGGCGATGCCCAGACCGAGTTCACTGGACCAAGTGATCCCAACATTGCCGCGACACAAGCGGCCTTCCAGCCTGCGGTGAATGCCGGCATTCTGCTGGTGTGGGCCGCCGGCAGCAGCGGGGCGGCCCAGCCTTGGGATCAGGCGGGTCTGCCGTACTGGATTCCGAGCTTTCAGCCGAACTGGCTGGTGGCGGTCGACATGGCCATTGACAGCAATGGCCAGCCTGCGGGGCTCTACACCGGAACGGACGCGCCTTCCAATGCCTGTGGCATTGCGATGCAGTGGTGCCTGAGTGCGCCGGGGAACGTGCAGTTTCCGGCCGTGGGTCGATTCACGGGCGGCTTAGCCAACGGCACCTCGGCTTCTGCTGCGGTGGTGAGTGGCGTCGCCGCGCAGGTGTGGCAGGCGTTCCCGTGGATGACCGCGGCCAACATCACCGACACCCTCCTGACCACCGCGACGCCTTACGACGACGGCAGCCACCAGACCCCGAATCCAACCTACGGTTGGGGCATGATCAATGCCGTCAAGGCGGTCAAGGGGCCGGCGCAATTCGCCTTCGGCCTGTTCACGGCCGACATTCCGGCTGGCGTGACTTCAACGTTCAGCAACGACATCAGCGGCATCACGGGTGGTTTGATCAAGAACGGAGCGGGTACGTTGATTCTCACCGGCAGCAACACTTATGCCGGCGGCACGGACGTGTTGGGCGGAACCGTGCAGGCGACCCAACCGTTGCCGATGGCCAGAGTGCAAACAGAGGACGTTCTGGGCGCAGACGTGCACGTGGGTGCTGCGGGGACGCTGGGCGCGGCTGCGGGCACGCCCGGGTCCGTGCTCAACCAGGGCACGGTGATCGTGCAGGGTGACAACACCAAGTTCGGGACGTACACGCAGACCGACACGGGCATCCTGTCCGTCAGCCTGGGTTCGATCTTGCAGGTCGGCGGCAGTGCGCAAATCGCGGGTACGTTGAACGTGTCGAGTGCGAATTCCGGGTACGTCACCACGAATCACCAGGACGTCGTTGAAGCCGGCGGCGTCGTGGCCGGCACCTTTGCGCAGCTCACGACTTCGCCGGGCGTTTTCCTCAACACCACCATCCAGTACACGTCAAACACCGTCTGGCTGGACACCACCAGCCTCAGCATCACGCAGGCCGCGCAGGCGATGGCGCTCACCGACCCGGCCTCTTCGGCGGCGGCTGTGCGCGTGCAAAGCGGGTTCGACATGATCGATGCGCGCATTGCCGCGGGCGGTTCCGTGGCGGACGGTGTGCTGCAAGGGGCGGGCGCAATCCAGCATGCGGCGACGCCGGACTCGGCGCGCGCGACGCTGCAAAGCCTGTCCGGCCAATTGCATGCGGCCAGCGCCGCGATGCTGTTCGACGGCATCGATGCCCGGGGCGATGCGCTTTCCGAGCATTTCGACGATCTCATGAGCGGGCGGGCGAAAGCCGGGGTCTGGTACAGCAATCTCGGCTGGCAGGGCAACCTGCAGCGCAGCGGTTACGCGGGCGCGACTTTTCGCAGCGACGGTGGCATGGCGGGCACCGATCTGCACATCGGTCAGCACGCGCTGCTGGGTTTTGCGGCGGGCCAGAGCACCGGTTTCGGCCAACTCGACGCGGGCTGGGACCACAACCGCACATGGATGAACAACATCGCGATGTACGGTGGCCTGGTGAACGGGCCGTGGTACGCGAGCGCGCAGATTGCAAACGGCTGGTATCGGGAAGACATGCAGCGGCTGTTGCAACTGGGCGCGCTGGCAGCACCGGTGGGCGCCTCGTCCATGGGCCGCTATGTCGCGGGCGCATTGGAGGGCGGTCGCCTGTTCCGGGTCGGCTCTGCTCGTGTCGTGCCCTTTGCCGACGTTCGTTATCAGCGCCTTGACCTGGGTGGCTTCACCGAACAGGGCGGTTTGGGGTATGGCCTCATGGCCGAGGCACGCACGGCCGGCCGTCTCCGGACGGGGTTGGGTCTGCGTGCGGAGCGGGGTTGGCAATTGGCCAACGGCATGCAGATGGAGTTTGACGGCAGCGCTGGCTGGCAGCACACGCTGCATCAGTACGGCAGCGTGTTCGACGCGAGCTTCACCGGCTTCAACGATTGGCTGCCGGTTAAGGGCATAGGCTTGTCGCGGAACACCACGGTATTGCGAGCCGGCCTGTCGTTGTGGCCCGCCCACAACTTCGGCTTGCGGCTTGGATATATGCACCAACAGGATCGACGGGAGCAAGCTGACAGCACGATGCTGCAGGGGACAGTGACGTTCTGAACGCACTGCGCTGCGAATACCAATCGCGTCTACTTGGCGTGCCGCC
>JAICHS010000205.1 GCA_025924775.1 Rhodanobacteraceae bacterium | reverse complement strand
GGGGCGGCGTGAGCGGCGGCGTTGCGCGCGGGTTGCACGCGACGTTGTGCGGGTCGACCTGGGCACGCCTGTGGCCGTGGCCTGCCGGTTGCATTGCGTCCCGCGCCATGCGCGCGGCGCGGTGTCGATAAAATGATGATTGGTTATATGGACGTCTGGACGTCCAAATAATCGTTGACACACCATGCCGCCATCGTTACAGTCCAGCCCACCACTCATCGAGACCGGCTGAGGGACAGGCCCTTGGAAGCCGGGGCAACCCGCGAAACCGCAAGGTTCCGCACGGTGCCAACTCCTGCGGAGGCGCAAGACGCCGCCCGAGAGATGAGTCGCGCAGTCCCGCCATCCGCGGGATTGGACGGCCGTTTCCGGTTCTCCGCGGGGCTCGATGTCAACGCCTGGCCAGGAGAGCCGCATGAGTCTTGCCGTTGCCACCGAAGGTTTCACACACCGCACCGCGGTGCCCCTGCGCCGGGTTCCGGCGTGCGTTGCGTTTGCCTGCCAGCGTGGTGCCCGCACGCTGCGCCTTGTGCCGCGCTATGGCGCGGGCGCGGTCGACGCCGAAGTGCGGTACCTGTGGGCGGGTGCGCCGGGCGCGCCGACGGTGATCGTGCAGGGGGGCATCTCCGCCGACCGCGATGCCTGCGCCAATGATGAGCACACTGCGCCGGGTTGGTGGGAACCGCTGGTCGGGCCGGGCCGTGCGATCGACCTCAACCACGTGCGGGTGCTGGCGATCGACTGGCTGGATGCCGAGGACGTCGGTGCGCCGTCGGTGTCCAGCGAGGATCAGGCCGGTGCGTTGGCGGCGCTGCTGGATGCGTTGGGCATCGCCAGGGTTGCGGCGTTCGTGGGCGCTTCCTACGGCGCGATGGTGGGGCTCGCGTTTGCGGCGCGCCACCCGCAGCGCGTGGGCAGCCTGGTTGCGCTGGCGGGCGCACATCGCCCGCATCCGCTGGCCACGGCGCAGCGCGCGGTCCAGCGTGGCATCGTCAAACTCGGCATCGAAAACGGCTGCGTGGAGGCCGCGCTGTCGCTGGCGCGCCAGCTGGCGCTGACGACCTACCGCAGTGGCGAAGAGTTCGGGCGCCGCTTCGCGGGCGGCGCGGAATACCGCGATGGACGTTTCCAGCTGCCGGTCGAAGGCTGGCTGGAGTATCACGGTCGCAAGTTCGTTGCACGCTTCGATGCGCGTCGTTATCTCGCGCTGTCCGAGTCCATCGACCTGCACGACGTCGATCCCAAGGCTGTGCGCGTGCCGGCCACGCTGATCGGATTCACCAGCGACCGGCTGGTGCCGCTGGCGGACCTGTGCCTGCTGCAGCAGCAGCTGGGCGCGCCGGCCAGCCTGGAAGTCATCGAAACGGCGTACGGCCACGACGGCTTCCTGAAAGAACCCGAACGCCTCGCGCCGTTGCTGCGCGAAGCCCTGAATACCTGTGGAGACTGACGCCATGACGACGATTGCTGCCACCACGCGCGCGGTGCGCGCCGGAATCGGGACCGACGGACAACACGGCGCGGTGGTGCCACCGCTGCACCTGTCCACCAATTTTTCGTTCGAGGGCTTCAACCAGAAGCGCGAGTACGACTACTCGCGCAGCGGCAATCCGACGCGCGACCTGCTGGCCGGCGCGTTGGCCGACCTGGAGCGCGGCGTCGGGGCGGTGATCACGTCCAGCGGCATGGCCGCGGTCACGCTGGCATTGGAGTTGGTGCCCGCAGGCGGCAAGGTGCTGGCCGCGCACGATTGCTATGGCGGCACCTGGCGACTGCTGGACGCGTGGGCCAAGAAAGGCCGCTTCGACCTGCGCTTCGCCGATCTCACCGACCCCGTCGCGCTGGCCGAGAGCCTGGCCGAGGAGCCTTCGCTGGTCTGGGTGGAGACCCCGTCGAACCCGTTGTTGCGTATCACCGACATCCGCCACGTGGCGCAGGCCGCGCATGCAGCCGGCGCGTTGTGCGTGGTGGACAACACCTTCCTGTCGCCGGCGTTGCAGCAGCCGTTGACGCTGGGCGCCGACGTGGTGGTGCATTCGACCACGAAATACATCAATGGCCACAGTGACGTGGTGGGTGGGGCGGTCGTGGCGCGCGAACCCGAGGTCGCGGACAAGTTGAAGTGGTGGGGCAATTGTCTGGGTCTGACCGGCGCGCCGTTCGACAGCTGGCTGACCCTGCGCGGCCTGCGCACGCTCAACGCGCGCCTGCGCGTGCACCAGGATAACGCCGCGGCGCTGGCCGACCTGCTGGAGCAGCACCCGGCCGTGACCCACGTGTTCTATCCCGGCCTGGCCTCGCATCCGCAGCACGCGTTGGCGCAGCGCCAGCAGTCGGGCTTCGGCGCGATGCTGAGTTTCGAACTGGCCGGCGGCGAGGGCGCGGTGCGCGCGTTCCTCGATGGGCTCGAGTACATCACGCTGGCTGAATCGCTGGGTGGCGTGGAAAGCCTGATCGCGCATCCCGCCAGCATGACCCACGCGGCAATGGCACCCGAAGCGCGGCGTGCGGCGGGGATTTCCGACTCGCTGCTGCGGTTGTCCGTCGGCATCGAGGACATCGCCGACCTGTCGCGGCAGGTGCGGGCGGCGCTGGGGCGGGCCGAGGTGGCTGCGCGCAAGCGCGTGGCGGTGCCGGCGTGAACGCGGTGCTGGCCGAGGCCGAATGTCCGCGCGCGGTGCCGGCGACGGCAACGGCCGTGGTGTTGTTGGGCACGGGCAAGGTCGGTGGCGCTTTTCTGCAGTTGCTGCGCACGCCGGCCGGCGCGAACCTACGCCTGGTCGGCGCGGCCAATTCGCGCCACCAGCAGACCCACGCCAACGCGCTGGCCGCGCGCCACCTGCGCGAACACCTGGATGGCGCGGGTGATGCCCGCGATGATGCGGGGTTGCTGCGTGCACTGGATGCGAGCGCGGCGTCGCGCAAGGTGATCATCGACGCCACGGCCTCGTGCGAACTGGCCGCGCGACATCCCGAGTGGCTGGCGCACGGGTGCCACGTGGTGACCGCCAACAAGGCCTTGGCGGGCGGCGACCTCGCGGGCTGGTGGGGCTTGCAGGCGGCCTGTGCGCAAGGCGTGCGCTACGGCGACAGCGCTACCGTCGGGGCGGGCTTGCCCGCGCTCGCGACCTTGCGTCGGCTGCACGCCTGTGGCGATGTGGTCACGCGCATCGAGGGCGTGTTCTCGGGTTCGTTGTCCTACCTGTTCAACCATTACGATGCGCGCCAGCCGTTTTCGACCCTGCTGCGCGAGGCCTGCGCGCGGGGTTATACCGAGCCCGATCCGCGCGCCGATCTTGCCGGCGAGGATGTCGCGCGCAAGCTGCTCATCCTCGCCCGCGCGGCGGGGGTTCCGTTGCAGCGCGCCGACATCGAGGTCGAGAACCTGGTACCCGAAGCGCTGCGCGACATTCCGCAGGCCGCATTCCTGGATCGGCTCGATGCATTGGATGCACCGGTCGCCGCGCGCCTGGCCGACGCCACTGCGCGCGGCTGCGTGCTGCGCTACCTCGCGCGCTTCGAGGCCGATGGCAGCGCGCGGGTCGGGCTGGCGGAGGTGCCCCCGGCGCATCCGGCCGCGCACCTTGAAGGCGCGGACAACCTGTTTGCCTTTACCACGCAACGCTACCGCCAGCGCCCGCTGGTGATCCAGGGCGCCGGGGCCGGCCCGGAAGTGACCGCGCAGGCGTTGCTGGGCGACATCCTCGCGTTGGCGTAGTCGCGGGGTCGTCGGCAGGTAGGCTCCTACGTAGGAGCGCGCCTGCGTGCGACAAAAACCGGAGGCCTACCGCCCTGCGATGCGCTCGGCGGTTGCTTCATCCGGCGGCACCAGCACCGCGCCGGGATGTGCCTGGGCTTCCATGCGGATCGCCTCGATTTCCGGCGTGCGCCAGCCGCAAGCGAGGCCCCACGCGAAGAACCCGACCGCGACCACCGCGACGATCAGCAGATCCCAGCCGTAGGCCATGTAGCCGTGTCCCCCGAACTTCGCGCTGCCGCCCCAGGACATCAGCGCGATCGCGGGCAGGTAGAAGATCAGCCACAGCGCGCCGCGTACCTGTTTCAGCAGGTCGGCGCCACCGTGCCTGACCGCGTACCACAGCCATACCGGCAACGCGACCACCATCAGCAGGATGATTTCGCCGGTGCGCGGCCAGCGCGCCCAATACAGCAGCTCGGTCGCGAACACGAACGCCAAGCCCGCGATCACGCGCAGCATGGGAAGCCGCAGCGGGCGGTGGATGTCGGGTGCGGTGCGCCTGAGCACCGACACGCTGACTGGCCCGGTCAGGTAGGAAATGATGGTCGCCACCGAAATCACCTCGGCCAGCGTCGCCCAGCCGCGGAAGAAGAACAGGAAGATGAAGGCCACCACCAGGTTCAGCCACATCGCCGGGCGCGGGATGCCGAAGCGCGGATGCACCTTGCCGAAGATCTTCGGCAACGTACCGTTGCGTTCCATGCCGTAGATCATCCGCGCGGTGGTCGCGGTGTAGGTGGCGCCGGTACCCGACGGGCTGATGAAGGCATCGGAGTAGAGCAGCAGCGCCAGCCAGTTGAGGTTCAGTGCCAGCGCCAGTTGCGCGAACGGCGAGGAGTGCTCGATCGCGGCCCAGCCGCCCTGCGCCAGCACCGCGGGCTCGGTCGCCCCCAGGAACGCCACCTGCAGCAGCAGGTACACGATGGTCGCCAGCACGATCGAGCCGATCACGCCGAACGGCACGCTGCGGCCGGGGTTTTTGGCTTCGCCGGCAAGGTACACCGGACTCT
>JAICHS010000204.1 GCA_025924775.1 Rhodanobacteraceae bacterium | reverse complement strand
TTCAACATTTCGCCGCTGCGGCGGCGAGTCAAGCGCGGCTTCGACGTCGCCATCGCGTCGCTGGTGTCGCTGCTGGCGTGGCCTTTCATGCTGCTGACGGCACTGGCGATCCGGCTGGATTCCGGCCGTGGTCGCCCGGTGCTGTACCGCCAGGAGCGGGTCGGAGAGAACGGCCGCACGTTTGCGCTGATCAAATTCCGCAGCATGCGCACTGACGCCGAACGCGACGGCGTGGCGCGCTGGGCCAGCAAGCAAGACGACCGCGTGACCCGCGTCGGGCGCTTCATCCGCAAGGTGCGGCTGGACGAGTTGCCGCAGCTGTGGAACGTGCTGCGCGGCGACATGAGCATCATCGGCCCGCGTCCGGAACGCCCGCAGTTCGTGGACGATTTCAACGCGCGCATCCGCTACTACTCGCTCAGGCATTGCGTGAAGCCGGGCCTGACCGGCTGGGCGCAGCTGCGTTACCCCTACGGCTCCTCGTTCGAGGATGCCCAGGAGAAGCTGAAGTTCGACCTGTTTTACGTGAAAAACCACAACTTCATTTTCGATCTGGCCATCCTAGTCCAGACCGTCGAAGTCGTTCTGTTCGGGCGCGGTGCGCGCTGAATTCCGGAGACTGTCATGCAAGTGAAACCGCTGTCCCGCCACGGCGCCCTCGGGTTGCTGATCCTCGTCGCGATGCTGTTGTTCGCCGGTTGCGCCAGCGCGCCCGCCGTGACAACCCCCGCCACCACGGCCCCGTCGGTGGAGCGCTACATCATCGGACCGGGCGATTCGCTGGAAATCTACGTCCGCGACAACCCCAGCATCACCACCACCGTGCCGGTGCGCCCCGACGGGCGCATTTCGATTCCGCTGGTGCAGTCGATCGTGGCGGCAGGCAAGACCCCGGACGAACTCGCGGACGCGCTCGAAAAGTCATTGAGCAAATACATCCGGGATCCAATGGTTACCGTGATCGTCAAGGGCTTCGTCGGCGCCTACAGCCAGCAGGTGCGGGTGGTTGGGCAGGCGGCGACGCCCAAGGCGGTGCCATACCGCAGTGGCATGACCGTGCTGGACGTGATGATCGATGTCGGCGGCCTCACCAAGTTCGCGGCGGGCAACAGCGCCAAGATCGTGCGTCACCTGCCCGACGGACAGGAACAGAGCATCCCGGTGCGGTTGGGCGACCTGATGAATGGCAAGGTCAGCAACAACGTGGCGATGCGTCCCGGCGACATCCTGATCATTCCCCAGTCGTTGTTCTGACGGGCGGCTGGTACACGGCGGCAAATGACGACAACGAGAAACGACGATGCCCAAACAATCGATCGATCTGCATGAGCTGCTCCAGTACGTATTGCTGGAAGTGCATGCCTCCTGGCGCTACCGTTGGCACGCGCTGATCCTCGCATGGTGCGTGCTGGTCGTGGGCGCGTTGCTGGTGTTCAGCCTGCCCAACCAGTACGCAGCCAACGCGCAGGTCTATGCCGATACCGATGCCCTGACCAATCCACTGTTGAAAGATATCGCGGTGCAGCCCGACGTGCGCGCGCGTCTGCAGGTCATCACCCAGACGATGTTGTCGCGGCCCAACCTCGAAACCGTGGCGGACAAGACCGGACTTGCCTTGCGCGCGACCACCCCGGCCGACAAGGATGCACTGCTGGTAAAGCTGGGCGCGGCGGTGAAGATCAAGGACGCCGGTGCCACCAACCTCTACAACATCAGCTACTCCGACCCCGACCCGAAGATGGCGCAGAAGGTCGTGCAGGCGTTTCTGCAGATCCTGATGAACGACACCCTCGGCGGCAACAGCCAATCCACCCAGTCGGCGCAGAATTTCCTGCAACAGCAGGTCACCGATTACAACCAGCGCCTCAACGACGCCGAGAAGAAGCTGGCCGAGTTCAAGAAGGCCAACATCGGCAACCTGCCGGGGCCCGACGGTGATTATTCCGCGCGCCTGCAGGCGGCCGAGGCCAAGCTGCAGGATCTGCAGGGCGAGTACGCCGCGGCGCTGACCGGACGGGCGCCGGTGGCCGTGCGCCAGACCGCGCCGCGCATCCACGAGATCGACCTGCAGATCAAGAGTTACCAGCAGCAGCTCGACAAGCTGCTCTTGAGCTATACCGACCAGTACCCGGACGTGGTTGCCTCCCGGCGCATGATCGCCCAACTCCAGGCGCAGCGAGCCGACTTGCTGGCGCATCCGGGCAAGGCGCCGGAGGCGCCGGCCACCGAATCGCACACCGCTGCGACACGCGCTTCCGGCTACGACGGCCGGGCCGATGCGCGCCTGCTGGCCGTGCAGGTTGCCAACCAGAAACAGCAGATCGCCGACCTCAAGCAGAATGCCGACAAGATCACCGATACCCAGGTCCAACTGGCGCAGATGTCGCGCAATTACGACATCACCAAGAAGCAATACGACGAGTTGGTGGCGCGCTTGAACAAGGCGCAGATGTCCGAGGATGCGACGCAAACCGGCAACAACCTGAAGTTTCGCGTGATCAGCCCGCCAATCGTGCCGCTGCTGCCGGCTGGCCCGCACCGCGTGGCGTTCCTGCTGGTGGTGTTCCTGATGGCGTTGGGCATCGGTGGCGCGTTCGCATTCTTCCTGCACAAGATCAAGCCGGTGTTCGTGAGCCTCAAGAGCCTGCGCGACTTCGGTGGCTATCCGGTGATCGGTACCTTCAGCCTGATCGAATCGGCGACCCGGCGTGAACGCAAGCGTCGCGAGGTGATCGGTTTTTGCACGGGGGTGGGTTTGCTGGTGCTGGTGGTGGGGGTGGGGCTGGTCTTCAACGGTTCGCTCGCGAACCTGATGCAGCACGTTTTCGTCATGGGTGCCACATGAATATCGTTGAAAAAGCCGCCGAGAAACTCAAGACCCTGCAACCGGAGCGGCCGTTGCCGCCGCCGGTCGAGGAAACCATGTCGCGCCACACGCCGCATACGGTCGAGCGCCTGCAGGAACGCATGCGGGTGGCGGAGCCGGAGTCCGCCGCGGCGCCCGCCGCGCCGCCCTGGCATGTGGACGAGCGCGCGCTGCAGCGCGCCGGTTTGCTGCCCGGGGAAGACGAGGCGGGCGGCCGGCTTGCCGACGAGGTGCGCCGCGTCAAGCGGCCGCTACTGGACAACGCGAACAGCAAGGGCGCCAAACCCATCACGCACGGCCGGCGCATCGTGGTCACCAGCGCAGTGCCGGGCGAAGGCAAGACCCTCACCGCGATGAACCTCGCGCTCAGCTTGGCGCGCGAACCGGATTTCGAGGTATTGCTGGTGGACGCGGACATCCCGAAGTCCGACATCACCCGGGTGTTGGGTTTGCAGGAGCATGCGGGGCTCATGGAGGTGCTGGCGGACGAACGCCGCCGGCCCACCGATGTGATCGTGCGTACCGACGTTCCTAACCTGCTGGTGGTACCGGCGGGCAAACGGCATCCGCTGACTGCCGAATTGTTCGGCGGGCGGCGCATGCAATACGTGCTCGAGGAGTTGGGCGGCCATGACCGGCGGCGCCTGCTGGTGTTCGATTCCTCGCCGTTGCTGGCGACCCCCGAGTCGCCGATCCTGGCTTCCCACATGGGCCAGGTCCTGATGGTGGTGGGCGCCGGTCGTACCCGCCAGCACGAAGTCGCACAGGCCCTTGAAGGCCTGGGTGAATCACAGTACGTCGGCTTGATCCTCAACATGAGCCGCCTGCCCGCCATCGAGAACCACTACTACAGCCACTACAGCCATTACAGCCATTACCAGTTCCAGGACCGGTAAGGGAACCCGGGATGCGTGCCTTCTCCATTCCGGTCGTGTTGTCTTCGGTAGTCCTGACGGGCTGGCTGGGTGGGGCGCATGCCCAGGATATGAGCACCGGCACCGCTTCGGGTGCGGCGGCGACGTCGCTTGAGCAAACGGCTTGCGCGCAGGACCAGCAGGCGGTACCGGGCGTCATCCCGCAACCCAATCCCGAGTGTCCGGGTCTGGTCACCGGCATCACGCTGGGTGAGCTGTACACCGACAACCTGAAACTTGCGGGTTCCGGCAAGCCCAAGGAATCCAGCTGGATCAGCGTGGTCCAGCCCTTCGTCAAGGTGGCCTACAGCGCGCCGCGCTTTTCCGGAATGCTCGATTACACGCTGACCGGCTACGTGTACGCGGGACATTCCGGCAACAACCAGCTGGCCCAGAACCTCGACGCGCTGGGGACGGTGACCGTGCTGCCCCAGCATCTTTATGTCGATGCCACCGCGGTGTATGGCCAGCAGGTACTCAACAACCAGCTTCCGGCCGGCTCCGGCACGTTCTTCCTCGACAACAACCGTGCCAACGTGGGCAGGGGGACGATCAGTCCGTACTGGGTGCAGGATCTCGGCCGCGTCGGCACCATGCAGCTGCGTTACACCCGCGGGCGCGTGGTGTACAACAAAAACGGCATTTCGGGGAGCGGCCGGAATCTTCTTTCCGGCATTCCCAACATCACCAGCGACAGCGTGCAGTTCAGCCTCAACAGCCCCAGCTACGAAACCTGGGGCTGGAACCTCGGTTACACCCAACAGCGCATACAGCCGGATGCAGGACAGAGCCTGCAGTTCGCGCGCGCGCAGGCGGGTCTTTCCTACCAACTCAATTACGCCACTCGCCTGCTGGCGGATGTTGGCAAGGAAAACCGCTACCTGCCAGATGGCAGCTACGAGCGTCTGGGCGCCAGTTTCTGGGACGCGGGTTTCCAGTGGGCCAACACCCGCGACAGTTTCAAGCTGCTGGTCGGGCACCGGTTCTACGGGCGCAGTGCCCAGCTTTCGTGGACCCACCAGGC
>JAICHS010000203.1 GCA_025924775.1 Rhodanobacteraceae bacterium | reverse complement strand
CAGCGGTCCGAGCAGTCCCACGTCTGCGCCGGCCGCAACCAGCCCCGCTTCCAGCGCGGACTCGAACATGTAGCCCGAGACGCGCGTGTCCTTGCCGATCAGCACCAGCGGGCGCCTGCCGTCGCCGAGCACCACGCCCGAAGCGCGGCCAAGCTTCAGCATGAACTCGGCGGTGATTGGCCACTCGCCCACCCGGCCGCGGATGCCGTCGGTGCCGAAATACTTGCGGGAATCGGACATGGATCCTGCTTGGCCGGGGATGACCATCCGATTTTATCAGTCGTCCCCGAACCGCTGCGAACCGAAGGGTTTGGGCTGGGCCCGGGCGGGCGCATCGCCCTCGTGCACCGCCTCCCAAACCGCCAGCGCATCACGCGTTTGCCGGACATCGTGCACGCGCACGATCATCGCGCCGCGCTGCACCGCGACCAGCGCCGCGGCGGCGGAGCCCACCGCACGCTCGGCGCCGCCCGTGCGTCCGGTCAACCTGCCGATCATCGATTTGCGCGACAAGCCCACGAACACGCCCGCGGCGAGGTCGCGGAACCGGCCCAGCGCGCGCAGCACCGCGAGGTTGTGCTCGAGCGTCTTGCCGAATCCGAAGCCCGGGTCGACCAGCACCCGACGCTTGTCGATTCCCGCCATCTCGCAGGCGAACACGCGCTCGGCGAGGAACCGGTGCACTTCGCCGACCACGTCGTCGTAGCGCGGATCGTCCTGCATCGTTCCGGGCTCGCCTTGCATATGCATCAGGCATACCGGCACCTTCAACTCCGCGGCTGCGTCCAGTGCACCTTCCCGGCGCAGCGCGTACACGTCATTGATGAAACCCGCGCCGGCGTCCACTGCCGCACGCATCACTTCCGGCTTGGAGGTGTCGATGGAGATCGGTACCGCCACCCGCTCCGCGAGCGCTTCGATCACCGGCACCACGCGCGAGATCTCGTCCTCAGCAGATACAGGTGTCGCGCCGGGCCGCGTCGATTCCGCGCCGACATCCAGCATGTCCGCGCCCCGCTCCACCATCGCCACGCCTCGCGCGACCGCCGCTTCGATATCGCCCGCGAGCCCGTCACCGGAAAACGAATCGTCGGTGAGATTCAGGATGCCGCAAACACGCGGGCGGTCCAGCTTCAGGATCCTGCCATTGCAGTCGAGCGTGGGCGTCGTGTCGAACATCCCTGCAGTTTACGTCACTGCGCAACGCGCTGCCGCTCACCGGCGTGCCGCGCGGAGAGGCCTTATCCACAGGAACAAGGTCACTCCCACACGTATTCACCCGCCGCATTGCGATGGCTGCCGTCCGGCGGACCGTAACGGTCCCATAGCTCGGTCAAGCCCGCGTGGCGCACGAATGTGTGGAATTCCGGCGATCCGCGCATCGCCCGGAACGAAGGCATCCAGAACCGCGGAAAATAGATGACGGCGGTAATCGAACGGAAGCGCATGCCGAGTTCCAGCGCACGCGTGGTTTCGCCCTTCACCAACAGCGTGTACGGAATCGCTCCCGGCAGCCAGCGCGGTCGCGAGGCGACAATGCCATCGATCAACGCCTGCATGCGCGCCTGCGCCGCGGCATCGCCATAGGCGCCCTGCGCGAGAATGTTCAATTGTTCGCTGGACAATCCCTCCGACAACATCACCAGGCCGCGTGCCAGTTGTGCACCGGCTTGGTCGAACTGGCCCCGGGCGGCCAGGACGTCGTGCATGCCCAACCCCGCGTGCGCCAGCCCGAGGTCCGATGCCTTCCGGAACAGGCTTTCGGCGCGCGCAACGTCACCTTTGATGAGATGACCGACGCCGCGCCACAGCATCGCGGCCGGATACAACGGGTCGATTTCCAGCGCGTGATCGAGATGCGCACATGCCCACTCCACGTAGCCGGGACCGATCGACGGCGACCCGGCCCAATACCGGACCGCGGTGTCTTCCGGCTGCACGCACAGCGCCTGCTCCATGGCCTCGCGGCTTTCGATGTACCGGGGCACGGCATTAGTGAACACCAGCGCCGTCGCCGAGTAAGGTTCGCCAAGACCCGGATCGAGCGCGCTGGCGCGCGCCGCCGCCGCCGTCACGTTCGCGAATGCCGTGTCCGCCGTCTCCGGTGAATAGTTCGGCTGTATCGCATAGGCCGAAGCCAGCCGCGCATGCGCGCGCGCGAATCCCGGGTCGCGGGCGACCGCCAGCTGCAACAGCTCGATGGCCTGCGCCATGTGCACCATGTCCCGTCGGTTGTAAATGTCGCTGGCCTGCAAGTAAAGCCGGTAGGCTTCCGGATCGGTGGTGACCACGGGCACCAGTCGTTGGTCGCCGCGCAGGAGCACGTCCAGTTCGCGCGCGATCGCGCGGGCGATACGCTCCTGCAATTCGAACACGTCGGACAGGTCGCCGTCGTAATGCTCCGACCACAGGTGGTAACCGTCGCAGGTCTGGATCAGCTGCGCGCTGATGCGAACACGGTCACCGTGCTTGCGTACCGAACCCTCCAGCACGTGCGCCACCGTCAGCGTCCTGCCGACGCTGCGCAGGTCCTCGTTCCGGCCCTTGAACGAAAATGACGAGGTCCGCCCCGCGACCTTGAGATCCTTGAGCTTCACCAATGCGTTGAGGATCTCCTCCGCAACGCCATCGGAGAAATACTCCTGGTCATGGGCGGGCGACAGATCGACGAATGGCAGCACCGCGATGGATTTGTGCGGAATCTCGGGGGATGCTTCCGCGTTCGTGAACGGCCCCGCCGCCATTTCTTCCGGTGGCGCCAGTCCGGCACCCACCATCTCATGGATTCCCCGCAGGATGCCGTCGAGATGCCACGCCAGAGCCAGCGCAATCGGAAAACCGGTTGCGCAGGCAATCAGGAACGCACGCGTCGCCCAGTCCGGAAGCTCCAGGGCAGGCGTCAACTGCGAGATGCCCTGCGACAATGCCCAAGCCGCACCGATGTACAACACGCCCACGCGCAGCACCTTGCGGCGCTTGAGTTCGGCGAGGAGTGGGAGGCGCTCGCTCATTGGCAGGTGAAGCCACCGGGGCCTCTTTCGGGTGCAGGTTTGCACAGGTCCGGCCAGCCGTTGTGGGTCCAGTACGCGACCATGCCTATCCGTTGTGCGAAGCCCTGGAACGCGGGATCGCGCCGCGCCTTGCGCGACCATGGTTCCGGTTGCCACAGCCAATTGAGATAGCCATCCGACAAGCCGCTGTGCCCGTGCTCGTACAGATCGAACGAACGCGCCGGTTCACCCAGTTGCAGCAGCATGGTCGGCGCCCAGTCATCGTCCAGATGCGCGTCGAGCGTTTTCAGCGCAGTCTGGCGCTGCGCGGCATCCCCATACGTGCCGAGATAGATTACCTGCAAGTCCGCCGGAGATATCCTGGTGCCCATCTTGCTGGTCGAGCTTGCGAAATCCCGAGCCGACCCCGCCATGTCGCCGTGCGCAGCGTCATAGAACTCGCGCATCAGCTCACCGAAAGGCGAATCCGTCACGCCGCTTCGATGGATGTACGCCAGCGCGCCGGCCTGGTCGCCTTCGCGCCAGCGCAACATGCTCTTGTAGAACAGCAGTAGCATGTTGGCCGGGTCGTTTGCCAAGGCCTTGTCGATCCGCGCCTCGGCCGCCCGCGTGCGGCCCATGGCGGCGAGTTCGTTGGCGGCCCAGTAATTCACCGCGGAATTGTCCGGCGCCAGTTCCAGGGCACGCTGCATGGCATCGACCATGTCGAGGTAATGACGCTGCGAGAACTGGTTGTAGCTGAGCGCCGCGTAGGCTTCCGCATCACCCGGATCGAGCGCGAGCGCGCGATGTGCGGCATCGTCCGACGTCTTCCAGCTCGCGCTCCAGTCCGCCCCCGTGTACTGCGGCAGCACGGCATACGCGACCGCCAGCTTCGACCAGGCTCGCGCAAATTTCGGATCGAGCGCGGTCGCCTTTTTCAACAGCACGATCGCGCGCGGCAGGCTGTCGCCCACACGTTTGTTGACCAGCGTCTGCGCAGTAACGAAATCCGCATACGCTTCCGCGCTGGTGGTTGCCACCGGGACCAGCCTTGCCTGCTCGCTGCCCGTCAGGACGATTTTCAGGTGATCGGTGATCGCGCGGGCGATGCGTTCCTGCACGTCGAAAATGTTGCTCAGGTCGCCGTCGTAGCTCTGCGACCAGACTTCGTAACCGTCGTGCGTGCGCACCAACTGGACGCTGATGCGCACCGCATCGCCCTGGGTGCGCACCGATCCCTGAAGGACATTCGCGACCTTCAGCGCGCTGCCGATGGTGCGGAGATCTGCGTTGCGGCTGCCGTAATAGAACGATGACGCGCGCCCGGCCACCTTCAGGCCCTGCACCTTGGCGAGCGCGTTCAACAATTCCTCGGCCATGCCGGCGGAAAAATAACCGTGGTCGTGCGCAGGACTGAGATCCTCGAACGGCAACACCGCGATGGATTTGGTCGGAATGGCGGAAGCCGCATCGCCATTCAGCCCGGAACCTTTGTGCCCCACGAACGTGTTGGTCAGCAGCAGCACCACCGCGACCACCAGCACCGCGATGATCCATTTGTCCAGTTTGCGCCCCGTCGAGTGCGCGATCGAATCGTTCGGCGCAACCTCGCTTTCGCGTTTCAAACCTTGCGGGGTGAATTCGTAGAACCACGTAAATGCAACCCAGAACGGAAAGCCGACCGCGCCCGCGATCACGAACCAGCGCGCGATCCATCCGTAGTCGCCGAACAATGGCAGCAATTGCGCCAGACCCTGCGCCAGCGCCCACACCGCGCCCGCATACAGCACCGCGGCACGCGGCACGTTGCGGCGTT
>JAICHS010000202.1 GCA_025924775.1 Rhodanobacteraceae bacterium | reverse complement strand
CGTCAACATCGTGCTGGCGGTGCTGCTGGGTAGCTTGTCGTTGCTGCCGCTCGCGACGCTGCCCAACCTGACTTTTTGGGGCGGGTTCTGGGTTGGGGTGCTGGTACCGACCCTGGCGCTGTGGGCCGCCCTGTACCGGCCGCGGGCGCTGCCGGCTTCGCCGGAACCGAGTGCCGATCCTTGAGTGTTGCAAACCGGAGGCTGACGCCATGACCCAATCCAGGATGCTTGCGAATGCGGCGTTCGCCGCGCTGTTGGCCGCGGTTGCCGCGCACGCCGCCGATCCAACCACGGGCAAGCAGAAATACGAGGCGACGTGCGCGGCGTGCCATGGCATGCAGGGCATCTCGATCGCGCCGATCTACCCGAACCTCGCGGGCCAGAAACAGGAATACCTGGTCGCGCAGTTGCAGGCGTTTCGCGACGGCAGCCGCAAGAACCCGATCATGCAGCCGATGGCGAAGGGCCTTACCGACGCCGACATTGCCAACATCGCGGTGTACGTTTCCACGTTGAAGCCGTGAACGCCCGACCGTCCCGATCCACCGGCATGCCCGCGACGGTGCTGCTCGACCCCGCCAACCTCGAGCGTCCCGACACGCTGAACTTCCGCGTGCCGTTTGCATGCCTCGTCGCGCACGACCAGCTGCCGAACGGCGCGCGCATCGCGCTTGAGCGGGATTTTCCGAAGTATTCGGAAGCCGGGTTCTTTCCGCACGACCCGGATGCGTGCGGACCGTCGGTCAATGCGCTGGTTGCGGCACTGACCGCACCAACCTTCGCCGACGCGGTCGGCGCCCGGCTTGGCATCGACGACCTCGGGCGGTATCCCGCCATGGTGACGCTGTGCCGCAGTGTCAACCAGCGGCATGGCACCGTCCACACCGACAGCCGTTCCAAGGTCGTGACCGCACTGGCGTATTTGAACCCGACCTGGCCGCACGCCAGCGACGGCTGCCTGAGACTGTTGGCCCGCGGCGATGACATCGACGCCTTGCTGGCGCCGGAGGTGAAGCCGCTGTACGGCACGCTCGTGGCGTTCCGGCGTGCCGACAATTCGTTCCACGGCTATCTGCCGTACGCGGGCGAGCGCCGCATCATCCAGGTCGCCTGGTTGCGCAGTGAGGATGACCTTCGGCGCAAGACCCGGCTCGGCCTCGCGTCGCGCTTCTTCAAGCAGCTGGCCGGGGGGCTCGACCGCAGGCTGGGCGCGGGCCGCGACCGCAGCGCCGCGCACCCGGATTGAGCCCAGGCGATGCGCGACGACCAACCCGCCGCGTCGGTGGCCGGGCCCGTCGCACGCTGACGCGCCACCTCACGCCGGCACCGGCGATGCGCGCCACGCGGACAGCCGGCGGGCGCCCAGCCGCAGCAGCGTGACCCACGCGTACATCAGCACGACGATTGCGCCGAGCGTGGCCGCGGCCTCCGGCGTCGGCAACGCCAGCCCCATGATTTCGCGCAATACCGGGATGCCGATGACGCCAGCAAGCACACCGGCGATGCCCACCACGACCCATTTGAGCCACGGGTTGCGTGCCGCCTTGTGCCGTAAGCTGCCGGTGTGGTTGGCCAGCACCAATTGGAAAAGTCCGATGAGCAACCCCGCGAAGGCCATGCTGCGGACTTGCGCGGCGCCTTGCCCGTACGACCACAGCACGGCGCAGCCTGCCAGCAGCAGCGCGGCCAACCCGGTGCCCTGCAGCACCGCGAAGGTGAGCCGGGCGGGGGCAAACGGCGTCTGCCCGCGCGCACGCGGCGGGCGGCGCATGACGTCGTCGCTTTCCGGTTCGGCCTCGAATACCAGCGAACTGGCGGGGTCGATCAGAAGTTCCAGCAGCACGATGTGGACGGGGGCGAGCAGCAGCGGCCAGCGCAGCAGCGCCGGGACCAGCGCGAGGATGATGATCGGGACGTGCACCGCGAACACGAACCTGGTGGCCTTGCCGATGTTGTCGTAGATCCGGCGGCCCTGGCGGATGGCCCGGACGATGCTGGCGAAGCTGTCGTCCAGCAACACCAACGCGGCGGCTTCCCGCGCCACGTCGGTACCGCGCTCGCCCATCGCGACGCCGACGTCGGCCGCCTTCAGGGCCGGCGCGTCGTTGACGCCGTCGCCGGTCATCGCCACCACCTCGCCGGATTGCTGCAGCAGGCGCACCAGCCGCAACTTCTGTTCCGGGCGCAGGCGCGCGCACACGTCGACGCGTTGCAGGCGCTGGCGCAGCGACGCATCGTTCAATTGGTCCATTTCCGCACCGGTCACCACGCCCGCGCGCGCCGACATCCCGATGGCGTCGGCGATGGCCCGCGCGGTGACGGGATGGTCACCGGTAAGCATCAGCACGCGCACGCCCGCGGTCTGGCACTCCGCGATCGCGGCCGGCACGTCGGGCCGCGGCGGATCGCCAAACCCGACGAGCCCGAGGAAGCTGAAGGTGAATGCCGATTGCTGTTCCGGCCACGTCGATCCGCCCCAGCTTCCGCGGGCGACGCCCAGCACGCGCAGACCCTTGGCCGCCAATTCCGCGGCGCGGCGCAACGCCATGGCGGCGGCGGCTTCGGGCAATCGGCACAGGCCCACGATGGTTTCCGGCGCACCCTTGACGGCAAGCCGGTGGGCGGCGTCCCCTGCGACTGCGTAGGCGCGGGTCGTTGCCAGGGTTCCGGATGACAGCGGGTACTCGTGCGCCAACGTCCAGCCGGAGTGTTCCCGGTGTGCAGTGTCCAGCCGCGCGCCGAATGCAATGATAGCGATTTCCATCGGGTCGAACGGGTCCGGCGGGGTCGCCAGCAACGCGTGTTCCGCGAGTTCGTCGAAGTTGTCCGGCAGTGGCGTGGCCACGTCGCCGTCAAGGTTCGCAACGTCACCCCCCGCGTCGACCAGCGCGGCGACGCGCATGCGGTTCTGGGTCAGGGTGCCGGTCTTGTCCACGGCCAACACGCTGATCGCGCCCAGTGCTTCCACCGCCGGCATCCGGCGCGTCAACACATGGTGTTGCGACAGCCGCCAGGCGCCCATGGCAAGGAACACCGTCATGACGACGGGGATTTCTTCCGGCAGGATCGCCATGCTCAGCGCAATGCCGGCGAGCAGGCTGTCGAGGAACGGCCGTGCATCCCACAGCCAGTTGAGCAGGCAATAGCCGGTGGCAACTGCGAGCGCGGTCGCGCCCAGTACGCGGACGAGCCGACGGGAAGCCTGTTGCAATGCCGAGACGGGTTCACCGGTCGTGGCCAGCAGCGCGCCGATTCCACCCACCCGCGTGGCGCTGCCGGTCGAGGACACCCGCGCGAGGCCGGTGCCGCGGGTCACCACGGTGCTGGCGGACAGCGGGTCCCGGTCGCTGCCGGCGATCCGAGCCACCGTAACCGCCTCGCCGGTCAGCAGGGATTCGTCGACCTCGAGATAACCGTCCAGCAATGTCGCGTCCGCCGCGATGCGGTCGCCTTCGTGCAGCACCAGCAGGTCGCCGGGGACGACCTCGCGGCCGGGCACGCGCAGCTTCACACCCGCGCGGACCACGAGCGCGCGCGGCGCGGACAGGTCGCGCAGCGCTTCCAGCGCGCGCTGGGTCTTGCGTTCCTGGACCAGCGTGATGGTGATGATGACCAAAATCGATCCAAGCAGGAACACCGCTTCCGCCCGGTCGCCCAGCGCCAGGTACAGCACGCCGGCCACCAGCAGCATCAGGAACATCGGCTCGGCAAGGATCTTGAGCGCGATTCGGTGCATGGGCTCGGGTCCGCTGCCGGGCAGCGCATTCGGCCCATGCTCGGCGAGACGCCGGCGCGCCTCGACGTGACTGAGTCCAAGACGCCACGTTTCCGGATTGTCCGATGTGTGCATGCGAAGTCCTCGTGTCGGGCACGCGTCGCGCGCACCTTGAATTCACGTCAGGGATACCACGTTCCGGCCGGTCCGTGCGGCCGGGCGGTCGTCGCGCATGAAGTGGCGCTTCACGGCTTCCACCAGCAGCAGGTAGGTCGCGGTGGCGGCCGCGAGGAACGCATAGAACGCGAGTGGCAGGCTTACGAAACCGAAGTCACGGCCCCATGGTGTCAGCGGCAGCAGGATGCCGATCGCTACCGCGGCGGTGACGCTGGCGACAAGTGCGGTGCTCGGGCGGCTGCGCAACGGATTGCCGGCGGTGCGGATCACGAACAACACCAGCGTCTGCGTGGCCAGCGATTCGACGAACCAGCCGGTGTGGAATTCGGCTTCGCCCGCGTGCAGCCACGCCAGCAACACGTAAAACGTCAGGAAGTCGTACAGCGAGCTGATCGGCCCCACGCCCAGCATGAAGCGCCGGATCAAGCCGATGTCCCAGCGGCGCGGCGTTGTCAGTTGCGCGGGGTCCACGTTGTCGCCCGGGATGGTCACCTGGGCCATGTCGTACAGGAAATTGTTCAGCAGGATCTGGGTTGGCAGCATCGGCAGAAAGGGCAGGAACAGTGCCGCGGCCGCCATGCTGAACATGTTGCCGAAGTTCGAGCTGGTGCCCATCAGCAGGTATTTGGTGACGTTGGCGAAGGCCTTGCGACCCTCGAGAACTCCCGCGTGCAACGCGGCCAGGTTGCGTTCGCCCAGCACGATGTCGGCGGCGTCACGGGCCACGTCCACCGCGTTCACCACTGAAATGCCGACGTCCGCCGCATGCAACGAGGGTGCGTCGTTGATGCCATCGCCCAGAAAGCCCACCACCGCGCCGCGGGCCTTCAAGGCCAGCACGATGCGGTGTTTCTGCGCCGGACTGACGCGTGCGAACACGCTGGCGCGTTCGGCCACCACGCCGAGTGCATCCTGCGCG
>JAICHS010000201.1 GCA_025924775.1 Rhodanobacteraceae bacterium | reverse complement strand
TGCCGCGCTTCAGATCCATCGGGTTCATGCCGGCGGCGACCGCCTTCATGCCCTCGCGGATCATCGCCTGCGCCAGCACGGTCGCGGTGGTGGTGCCGTCACCGGCAGCGTCGGAAGTCTTGGAGGCGACTTCCTTCACCAACTGCGCGCCCATGTTCTCGAACGTGTCGGCGAGCTCCACTTCCTTCGCCACGGACACGACGTCCTTGGTGATGGGGGGGGCGCCGAAGCTCTTCTCGAGCACGACGTTGCGGCCCTTGGGGCCGAGGGTCGCCTTGACCGCGTTGGCCAGGGCGTTGACGCCGCGCACCATGCGGCTGCGCGCGTCTTCGGAGAAACGGATTTCTTTGGCTGCCATGGGATTATTCCTGTGATGCCTTGTGTTCGATCGTCATGCCGGCGAAGGCCGGCCTCCAGAGGGATTGCGAAGAAGCTGGATTCCGGCCTGCGCCGGAATGACGGCTGTGGGTGGCTGGCTTCGATCAGCCTTCGATGATCGCCATCAGGTCTTCTTCACGCATGACGAGCAGATCCTCGCCATCGACCTTGACCTCGGTGCCGGAATACTTTCCGAACAGCACCTGGTCGCCGGCCTTGACCGCCATCGGACGGACCTTGCCGTCGTCCTGGATCTTGCCGGTACCCACGGCGACAACTTTGCCCTTGCTGGGCTTTTCGGTCGCGGTGTCGGGAATGACGATGCCGCCTGCGGACTTGGTTTCCGCATCGAGGCGCTTGACGATGACGCGGTCGTGCAACGGACGAAGCTTCATAGTGACTCCAGCTGCGTTGGGGATGAAAAGGGAGCGTTGTTAGCACTCAACAACGACGAGTGCTAATTGTATGGCTTAAACCCGTGGTTTCAAGTAGGCGCGTGCCTGCACGCAACGGGACCGCACGGGACATAGCGATCGCGGGCAGAAGAAGCAGCAAGCGCTTGGCGCAGGCCCGCGCCTACAATCGGTGCCTGATGATTGCCCAATGCCCCGATGGCCACGCCGCTCCTTTGCCTTTCCACCTGCCCCGACGCCCAGACCGCCGAGCGGATCGCGCGGACGCTGGTGGAAGAACGCGTCGCGGCCTGCGTCAACCGCGTCGAGGGTGTCACTTCGACCTATCGCTGGCAGGGCCGGATCCAGAACGATGCGGAGGTTATGCTGCTGATCAAGACCACGCGCGAGCGTTTCCCGCGCCTGCGCGAGCGGCTGCTGGAACTGAGCCCCTACACAATGCCGGAATTGGTCGCGCTGGACATCACCGACGGCAGCCCGGCGTACCTCGATTGGATCGCGCGGGAAACCACGACGCCGTGAGTGGCGGCGCGGGCGCGGGCCTGCGAAAATGGACGACGCAGTGAACCGACCCACGCGGGACCGGTCTCACGCCTTGGGCATCAATATGTCATTGCAACGCCTCTGCTACCGCCTGGTCCTGCTGGCAACCCTGTTGCTTGCCGCGATGGGCGCGTATGCGCAAAACGTCAGCCCCGGCGGCGGCCTGCTGCCGGTGACGCAGGCATTCGCGCTGAAACCGGCCATTGCCAAGCCGGGCACGATCGCGTTGCACTTCGACATCGCGCCGCACTATTACCTGTATCGCGGTCGCATCCACGCAAAAATCCTGACCCCGGGCGTTACCGCGGGCAAGCTTGACCTGCCGCCCGGCACCGCCGAGCACGACCCCTACCTGGGCGACGTGGTGATCTACCACAACGTGGTGGATGGCGCCTTGGCGTACCGCGCCGCGGGCGCCATGCCGGCAACCCTGCAGCTCGAAGTGGGCTATCAGGGCTGCCACGAGGTCGACCCCAAGATCTGCTACCCGCCGAACACGCAAACCTTCACCCTGTCGAGCACGGGCGGTGGGCCGATCGGCCCAGGCGGCGCGGGCGGCAACGCACCGCTGGGCCACCCGATCACCGCCACACTGACGGGGGCGACGCCGACGTCGCAAGCGTCTGGTGGCCCCACAGCGTTCGCGGCGACCGCCGGCGGCCCGCTGTCCACCGGCCTGACGTTCGCGCTGCTGCTGGCATTCGTGGGCGGCTTGATCCTGAACCTGATGCCCTGCGTGCTGCCGATCCTCGCCATCAAGGCGGTCGGCGTACTGGAAAGCGGCGAATCGCGACGGCACGCGCGCACCGGTGCCATCGCCTACGCCGCCGGCGTGGTGGCCACGTTTCTCGCAATCGGATTGATCATCCTGGGCTTGCGTGGCGCCGGTCACGCGATCGGCTGGGGCACCCAGTTGCAGCAACCGCTGATCGTCGCGGTCTTGGCATGCGTGTTGTTTGCGGTCGGATTGTCGATGTCGGGCGTGGTTGCATTCGGATCGCGGCTTGGCAACCTTGGCGCCAACCTGACCCACGGCGGCAGCGCCAGCAGCCACTTTTTTACCGGGGTGCTGGCGGTGATCGTCGCCAGTCCCTGCACCGCGCCATTCATGGGCGCGGCGCTGGCCTACGCATTCGTCGCCCCTGCCGCCCACGCGCTGCTGGTGATGTTGGCGTTGGGCGTGGGCCTGGCCCTGCCGCTGACCTTGATCGGGCTGGTGCCGGCGCTCGCGCGCCTGCTGCCGAAGCCCGGCCAGTGGATGCAGACGCTGAAACAGATCCTCGCCTTTCCGATGTATCTGTCGGCCGTGTGGCTGGTGTGGGTGCTGGCGCACCAGCGCGGTGCCGACGCCGTGGCGCTGGTGCTGGTCGCGATGGTGCTGCTGGCCGCCGCATTGTGGTGGCACGGCCGCACCACGCCGAGCCGCCGCATGGGACACGCGTTGACGTTGCTGCTGGTCTGCGCCACGGGCGTTGCGCTGTTCGGCGTCACGCGCGTCATGCCGCCTGCGCGCGCTGCCACGCTGGAGGGCGACGCGGTGGCCTTCAGCCCCGCCAGACTGCAGTCGCTGCGCGACGCCGGCACGCCGGTATTCGTGGACATCGGTGCTGACTGGTGCGTCACCTGCAAGGCCAACGAGTACGCGGTGCTGGACAACGCATCGTTCCACGCGTTGCTCAAGCAAACCGGCACCGTGTACATGAAGGGCGACTGGACCGACGTCGATCCCGAGATCGGCGCCTACCTGAAAACCTTCCACTCCCCTGGCGTGCCGCTGTACGTGGTCTACCCACGTAACGGCGGTGCCGGCCACGCGCTGCCGACCGTCCTGACCGCGACGCTGGTCCGCAACGCGCTGGAGACCGCTTCGCGATGATGGACCGCCGTACCTGGATCATCCTGATCCTGGCCTGCCTGGCCGCCGCCGGCGGCTGGTGGCTGCAGAACCGCTGGATGAACCGGATGCCGGACCAGCCACCCGCACCCGCCGGCGTCACCACGCTGGCCGTCGGCGATTCCGCCAGCGGCTACAGCCTGCCCGACCTTGCGGGCACGCCCACCACGCTGGCCAAGTGGCACGGCGAGACGGTGCTGGTGAATTTCTGGGCCAGCTGGTGCGTGCCGTGCCTCAGGGAAATGCCGATGCTGGCGCAGTTCCAGCGCGAACACGCCACCAACGGTGTGCAAGTGGTGGGCATCGCGATGGAGCAGCCGCAGTCGGCGGCCATGTTCCTGAAGCGGCTGGACGTGGGCTACCCCATCCTGATCGGCATCGATGCCGATCCGGTGCCCACCACCGTATTCGGGGATACCGCGGGCCTGTTGCCCTACAGCGTCCTGATCGGCCGCGATGGCCGGGTGCTCGCAACCAAGCTGGGGCCGCTGGATCCGGGCTTGCTGAAGGATTGGCTGCAGCAAGGCGCCGCGTCCAATCCGTAAAACATGCGACAAACGTCGCCAAACTCCAGCGATCAACCAAGTAACGCTGGACAACCAATGAGTGAGAGTCCAGACTTCGCGGCTTCCGGCCCCGCCGCCACCCGCGCCTCCACGTGTCCGCGATCCTGGTTCTCCACGGCCCCAACCTCAACCTGCTCGGCGAACGCGAGCCGGAGGTGTACGGCCGCACCACGTTGACGGCGATCGACGCGGCGCTGCTCGCCCAGGCGCAAGCCGCGGGTCACACGCTGGCCTGCTTCCAGTCCAATGCCGAAGCCGCGCTGGTCGACCGCGTCCAGCAGGCGCGGCACGCCGGCACGGCCTTCATCCTGATCAACCCGGCCGCCTTCACCCACACCTCGGTGGCGCTGCGCGACGCGCTGGCCGCCGTCGCCGTCCCCTTCATCGAAATCCACCTGTCGAACCCCAGCGCACGCGAGCCGTTTCGCCGCCAGTCGTATTTCTCTGACCTGGCGGTGGGCGTGGTCGCGGGGTTCGGCGCCGACAGCTACCGCTATGCGCTGGACGCCGCGATCCGGTGGCTGGCGGCACCTTCACGCATTGCCCCCCATCCCGGCCTTCCCGCACCCACCGCGGAAGGCATCTGAAAGAGGCCACCATGGACCTGCGCAAAGTCAAGAAACTGATCGAACTGCTCGAGGAATCCAACCTGTCGGAACTCGAGATCAAGGAGGGCGAGGAAGTCGTGCGCCTGTCGCGCTTCCCGACCACCGTGGCGGCTGCGCCGCAGATGCTTGCAGCCCCCGCGCCGGCGATGGCCGCGGCACCTGCAACGCCCGCCCCCGCCGCATCCAATCCGACCGAAGCTGGTTTGCCGCCGGGCAACGTGGTGCGCGCGCCGATGGTCGGCACCTTCTACGCCTCCGCCACGCCGGGCGGCGAGCCGTTCGTCAAGGTCGGACAGGCGGTCAAGATCGGCGATCCGCTGGGCGTGATCGAAGCCATGAAGATGTTCAACCAGATCGAGGCCGAGTTCGCCGGCACGGTGGCCGCCATCGTGGCCGAGAACGGCCAGGCGGTGGAGTTCGATCAACCCCTCTTTGTCATCGGCTGATCGCCATGCT
>JAICHS010000200.1 GCA_025924775.1 Rhodanobacteraceae bacterium | reverse complement strand
GAAGAAGTAGGACAGGTAGAACGCCATCGGGATCAGGAAGGCGCCGACGTTGTCCACGTCGAACCCGACCTTGACGAACAGGATCAGCGACGAATTGAGCCAGGTGACGAATCCGAAGATGAAAAACAGGATGCCGATGATTGCCATCGACATCACGTAGTGCGACTGCTGGGGTGCGGTTGCGTTGCTGGTCATGGGCAAACCTGTGCGAGCGCGAATGCGGCGACGGGATTATGGAATGATCAACGTTGTCATATCTGTGTCTTGTGTCGAGTATCGCATGTCCCGCGTGCTGAAAAACAGCGCCGTCGTGACGGAATAAATTTGACGCGATGCAACATGGGCGAGTCCCTGGAAGCCGCGTCCTCGCTTGATATGGGCGGCTTGTCCGCGTCCGATCTGGATGCTGCATTGCAAATTGACAACGTTGTCAGCCATGACCAAACTGACGCTCGTTCGAATCGTCCGAGAACAGGATGAGTGTGGCCGCCAATCATTTGACCCAGCACGCCAGCCTTCACACGCAGCCGTTCCTGGCCGCGGACGTGGGCGGAACCCATGCGCGGGTCGCGCTGGTGCGCGCGGCCGCCGATGGCAAGCGCCAGTTCGAAGTGCTGGCCTATCGCAAGTTTGCCTGCGCGGATTTTCCGGGGCTGCCGGAGTTGCTGACCGCGTTCGTCGAGGGCGACGCGACCCTGCCGGTGCGGCGTTGCGTGATCGCCTGCGCGGGGCAGGTCATCGAGGATGCCATCGTCAACGACAACCTGGCGTGGCGGGTCGGCCTTTCGCAATTGCGTGAGGCGTTGGCTTTCGATGATGTTGCTTTGCTCAATGATTTCGAAGCGCTCGGCTACGCACTCGATGACGTGAAGGACACCGACAGCTTGTTGCTGTGCGGTCCCGGCGCACGCGGAGACGGCCCCGCGTTGGTGGTGGGGCCAGGCACCGGATTGGGTGCGGCGGTGCGCCTGGCCAGCCCGGCCGGCGTGCGCGTGCTCGCCAGCGAAGCGGGACAGATGGACTTCGCGCCCGGCGATGCGCGCGAACGTGAAGTGCTGGCCCACCTGGCGCCGAGCGGCGGTTATGTGCCTTATGAGCGGATCCTTTCCGGGCCGGGTTTGCTGACGCTGTACACGACGTTGTGCACGCTGCGCGCGCGGTCGCCGCGGCTGGCCACGCCCGAAGCGGTGACCGCCGCGGCCTGCGCGGGCGACGACCCCGATGCCCTCGAAACGGTGGACGTGTTCTGCGCCGCGCTCGGCAGTTTCGTGGGCAACCTGGCCATGGCCTTCATGGCGGATGGCGGTGTTTGCCTGGCCGGCGGCATCCTGCCGGAAATGCGCAAGCTGCTGCAGGACAGCCGCTTCGTGCAGCGCTTCCTCGACAAGGGCGGCATGCGCGAATTCCTGCAACGCGTGCCCGTGCGCCTGATCGAACACGGCCGTCACGGCGTGATGGGTGCGGCGCGCTGGTATTCCGACACCTACATGCGAAGTCCCATACGCCGCGCCATGGGAGACGGCACGGCGGCGTAACGAGTTTTGCTCCACACATTTTCGGGTGCTCCGGCACCCATCACCTGGTGAGCGAGAGAAGGGGTACGTCATGAAATTTCGCAAGAGCATGCTTTCGGCGAGCATCGCCACGGCGCTGTTGTTCGCAACAGCTGCCCAGGCGCAGAACGCCTCGCCACAGGGCCAGTCCACTGCCAATGACCAGCCACAGGCCGGGACGGGGGCGCAGACGGATTCAGCACAGAAGAAAAAAGATACCGTCCAGCAACTGGAGACCGTTCAGGTCGTCGGCGTCCGCGCCGCGCAGGCGTTGTCACTCGAAACCAAGAAGGCGGCCAACTCGCACGTCGAGGTGGTATCCGCCGTGGACATCGGCAAGCTGCCAGCCAAGGACGTGGCCGACACCATCGCCCAGTTGCCAGGCGTGAACATCGCCGACGCCGCAGGGGCCGAAGGCGGCTTCGATGAGGCCGACCGCGCCAGCATCCGCGGTAGCGCCCCGTCGCTGACCTTGACCACGATCAATGGTCACTCCGTCGCGTCGGGCGACTGGTTCATCCTGGGTGGCGGCGGCACCCGCAGCGTCAGCTATTCGATGTTTCCGTCGGAGATGGTGAGCCAGGTCGTGGTGTACAAGAGCTCGGAGGCCAAGCTGCTCGAAGGCGGCGCCGCCGGCTCGATCGACATCATCACGCGCAAGCCACTGGATTTCAGCAAACCGTTCACGGGCGAGGCCAGCGTGGGCGCCGTGTACGCCGACTTGCCGGGCAAGACCAAGCCGCAGTTCAACGGCCTGCTCAACTGGAAAAACGACTCCAATACCTTCGGCGTGATGGTGCAGGCGTTCTACGAGGAACGCGCCCTGCAGCGCAATGGCCAGGAGATGCTCGGTTACTCGTACATCCCCTCGGGTTCGGTGGCGGCCGGAGCGTTGGGCCTGTCGCCTGCCACGCCGGGCAGCCCCAGCACCGGCGTGTTCTACCCCAACCTTCCGGGCGCTGCGCTGTTCACGCAGACGCGCAAGCGCAAGGGCGGATCGGTGGACCTGCAGTGGCGGCCAACCGACAACCTGACCTTCAACCTCGACGCGTTCTACTCGAAGATGGACGCCACCGACTACAACCGCAACTACATGCTGCGGTTGCGCGAACAACTTCCCGCCCAGCCCGTGACCGGCACCATCAGCGGCAACGTGCTGACGAGCGCGAATTTGCCCGGAGCTCCCACGATCTCGCAGGGCATCTACGACATGATCTCGCGTCCGGGCGAGAGCGAGTCCAGTCAATTCATCACGCTGGATGCCGATTGGCAGGCCACCAACAATCTCGGCTTCAAATTCCAGATCGGCAGCACCCGCGGCACCGGCAACACGCCGGTCCAGGACATCATGGAGATGGACACGGGTTTCGGCTCGTCCGCCAGTTATTCGATGAACGGTCTTGGCACGCCGCTCAATTGGGCGATGAGCGGGGACAATACCTCGTTCAATCCGGCGACCGCAGGGCTGGACTGGATCTTCGGTGATCAGAACATCCATGTGGTAGACAAGGATCGCTGGTTCCAGGCCGACGGCGAATACGATTTCGACAATGCCGGCGCGCTGTCCTCGCTGCAATTCGGCGTGCGTTACGCCAAGCACGACCACGACAGCCCCACCGCAATTGCACAAGGACCGAACTTTGCGTCGGCCGTTCAGTTCGGCCAGGGCTCCACGATCTATCCGCCCGCAGGCGGCAATTACCCGAGCGGTTTCGCCGGCGATCTCGGCGTCGGCCAAATGCCGTCCGGCATCTGGTTCTGGACGCCCGATCAGTTGGCGCAATTGAACGGGCTGTATGCCAACCGCAGGGTGACGGATGACCCCAACACTTCCCGCTTCTATCCGAACGACATTTATGCCATGTCGGAGAAGAACGGCGCGGCCTACATCCAGGCGAATTTCCAGGGTGACCGCTGGAGCGCCAACGCCGGTTTGCGCTACGTCACCACCAAGGAAAACATCGGTTACACCAGCTCGACGATCCAGGAAACCAACTACGCCAGCGGTTCCCCACCCTCCGCCTTTTATCCGGCTGGCTGGTACTGGAATTACTACAAGCACACCTACAACAAGGTGTTGCCGAGCTTCAACCTGAAGTTCGACCTCAACCAGGACGGCAGCTTGCTGGCCCGCTTCGCCGCTTCGCAGACCTTGACCCGTCAGGACTACGGCCAGTTGGCCGGGTTCCTGGCGCTGTCGGATCCGCGTGCCGTGGGCGTCGAGGGCTCCGGCAGTGGTCCCAATCCGAGCCTGAAACCAATCCTCTCGACCAACTTCGACGCAGCGCTGGAGTGGTACTTCGGCAAGCGTGGCCTGCTGTCGGCCAGCGTCTATCAAATGGACTTGAGCAACTACTACGACTACGGCACACGGACCGGAACGTATCTCAACAACTACCTGACCTACAACAACGCGATCAATCCGTCGCACACACCGGTCTACAGCAATTACCTCGTCAGCATTCCGGTGAACGTCGATGGCACGCTGCGTGGTGTGGAGCTGAACTACATCCAGCCGATCGGCGAGCACTTCGGCGTGCAGTTGAACTACACCTACGCCAACGGTCACTCCTCGGGCGGCACCTACCTGTACAACCCCGACGGCACGCCGGGCAACAACATCGCTGCGGGCAATCGTCCGTTGTTCGGCACCTCGAAGAACACGGCCAACGCCTCGGTCTACTACGAAGACAGCCACTGGAACGCGCGCATCAACTATACCTACCGTTCCAAGTTCTACGACGGCATGATGGCGGCGGTGGCCGGTGCGCTCGGCAATACCCCGGCGTTGCTGCCCTACTGGCAGTCCGGACAAGGCTATCTGTCGTTCTCGGCGGGATACAAGCTCAACGACAACGTGAGCTTCTCGTTCGACGCGATGAACCTCAACAATCCGACACTGCGCTACTTCGTCAACGGTCGCCAGGCGGGCCTGGACTTTGGCGAAGCACCGGAAGCGTTCTACGTCAACGGGCGGCAGTACTACCTCAACGTGAACTTCAAATTCGGAAGTGCGGCACCCGCTCCGCTGCCGCCGGCAACGCCCCCGCCACCGCCGCCTCCGGTAGCACCGCCGCCGCCGCCGCCGCAGAACGTGGTCATCGATTTGCGTGGCGTGAACTTCAAGTTCGATCGGCCGAAGAAGGGCGAGACCAACATCGACCCGACACTCAAGGCGCCGGCATCCGAATCGGTTGCCATCCTGAGCCAGGCCGTGGATACCCTCAACCGCTATCCGCAGGTCCAGGTCGAGATCGACGGCTACACCGACTCGAAGGGCAGCGAAAAGTACAACCAGGGCCTGT
>JAICHS010000199.1 GCA_025924775.1 Rhodanobacteraceae bacterium | reverse complement strand
GGAAAACAGGGGTCAGAGTCGACATTGCGAATTGTCGGTCTCGATGCCCCCTCTTGACCGCTGAGTGAGCTATTGCCTCAAGGACGATCGAGGCAACTTGAGCGGAACACTGCCTTTGATACTGACGACTTCAGGACTGACGTAACTGCGGCACAGCTGGTGCGATCCGCAGGAGTGGCGTCCGGCCCGGTCTTCAGCCAGCCGTGTGGAAGTGCCGCCTGAACGGCACGTGGTCTGCGAGGGGCCCCTCCAGGTCGCGTGCGTAGCGGTGGCCTGCGTAGATCGCGTGCGCGATCAGGCCCGGCGCTTCGGCGTCGCCGATGCAGCGCAGCGAGCGGATGCCGGCCTCGGCCCACTCCGCCTCGCGGCGACACAGGTCCTGGTACAACCCGTCGTCGGGCAGGCGGGCGGTGACGGTGACCACGGCGTCGCAGGCCAGTTCACGCTGGCGATGGTTCCATACGTCCTCGATGGTGAGCGTGGTGCCGACGTAACCGACGATGTCGTGCGAGACCAGCGCTTCGATGCCGAGTTCGGTCATGCGCTTGCGCATGTGCCGGTAGTCCAGCGTGTTCAGCGTCCATGGCGCGAGGTTGTCCTCGGGCGTGAGGTGGATGACTTCGCTGCCGTGCAGGCACAGCAGTTCGGCTGCCACGCTGGCGTGGTAGAAGCCATCGTCATCGAACACCACCACGCGGCCTTCCGGCAGACGGCCGTCCATCAGATCGTCGGGTGTGTAGACCCGCGTGTTGTCGGCAAAGCCGGCCATGGCGAAGCCGTGGCTGCGGCCAAAACCATCGCGGCGCCAATGGCAGCCCGTGGCGATCACCACGTGCTCGGCACCGAAGTCGAGCACGTCCTGCGCGGTCAGCGCCGAATCGAGATAGACGGCCGCGTTCGCCAGTTTGCGGATCTGGCCCACGCGCCAGTCGCGCACGCGCGCCCATTCGGCGAGGCCCGGCAGGCGTGACTCGCGGGTGACGCGGCCACCGGGTTCCTTGCGTGCCTCGGCGAGGCTGACGTCGTAACCGCGCTGGCCCAGTGCACGCGCGGCCTCCAGTCCGGCCGGGCCGGCGCCGACCACCAGCACGCGCGCAGGTGTGCGCGCCGGCGCGATGCGCTCCGGGTGCCAGCCCTTGCGCCATTCCTCGCCCATGGTCGGGTTTTGCGTGCAACGGATCGGCGAAATGGTCATGTCGCCGGAGACGCAGATGTTGCAGCCGATGCACTCGCGGATGTCGTCGACGCGGCCTTCCTCGATCTTGCGCGGCAGGAACGGGTCGGCGATCGACGGGCGCGCGCAGCCGATCAGGTCCAGCACGCCGCGCCTGAGTTGCGACACCATGGTGTCGGGGGAGGTGAAGCGGCCCACGCCCACCACCGGCTTGGTGGTGGTCTTCTTGACGAAATCGATGAATGGTTCCTGCGCGCCCTCGACCGCGAAGCGCGAAGGCACCGAATCGTTGTACCAGGCAGCCAGGTTCACATCCCACAGGTCCGGCAGCTCGGCCAACATGCCGACGATGTCCCGCGCCTCGGCCAGCTCCACACCGCCGGGGCCGAGCCCTTCCTCGGTGGCGAAGCGCAGCGCAACGGCGCAGGTGTCGCCCACGGCGTCTTTCGTGTCCTCGATCACCTCGCGCAGCAGGCGCACGCGATTCTCCAGCGAGCCGCCGTAGGCATCGCTGCGCTGGTTGCGCCGGCGCTGCAGGAAGTGCATCGGCAGCGAGAGGTCATGCGCCGCATAGACATAGATGATGTCCATGCCGGCGCGTTTGCCGCGGATCGCCGCCTCGCGGTGCCAGCGCCGGTATGCGCGGATGTCGTGCAGCGTCATCGCGCGCGCCTGGTGCGGATAGCCGTACTTGGTCGGCTGCGCCGATGGCGCGATCAGCACCTCGCGCGAATACAGGTTCGACGCGGTGGGCCCGTTGTGGGTCAGCTCCAGCGCCGCCAGCGCGCCGTGCGCGTGCACCTTGTCGCACATCAGCGCCAGCGCGGGGATGTCGCGGTCGTCCCACAGCCGCGCCTCGACGTAAGGCGTGAGGTCGCCGCTGGGGTGGATCTCGCATTCCTCGGTGGAGACCACCGCCCAGCCGCCCTCGGCCTTGACCTCGCGCATCGCCGCGTGCGCCAGCGGCATCGCGTGGCCCATGCCGTTGCAGTGTGGCACCTGGAAGAAACGGTTCTTCGCGGTGACCGGGCCGATCTCCAGAGGCTCGAACAGGATGTCGTAGCGCGGGTCCCTCATGGCAGCACCTTGGCGGATGGGTCGGCGCGACGCCGCAGGCGCATCAGCGCATACAGCGGCAGGCCCGCCGCGATCAACCCCAGCGCGTACACGAACGGCTCCCGGCCGATGCCGACGAAGGCGAGCACCACGAACAGCAAGCTGCTGCTGGCAGCCAGCAGCGCCCGCCGCGTGCCGCAGCCCGTGCTGCGTCGCCGCCACAGCACCAGCAGTGCGAGCGAACAGCACAGGTATAGTGGCAGGTTGGCGGCAGTCACCACGCGGGTGATGAAGGTGAATGCCGCCACCAGCGATTTGCTGTAGCTCATCGCGATCATCGCTGCGGCGAGCGTGCCGGTGATCAGCAAGGCCAGCGTCGGCGCGCCGTGGCGGTTGTTGCGTGCGAGCATCGCCGGCAGTACGCCGCGCTCGGCCATCGTGCGGGTCAGCTCGCCTGCCAGGAGGGTCCAGCCGTTCAGCGCGCCCAGTCCACTGATCACCACGAACAGCGCCAGCCAACGCCCGGAACCGGCGACGGCAAAGCGGTCCACCAGCAATGCGAACGGTGCGTTCGCCTGGGCCAGCTCGTGCTGCCGGATCAGCAGCAGCGGCACCGCGGAGACGATGACATAGACGGTCGCGGCCAGCACGGTGCCGATCATCGTCGCGCGCGGGATGGTGCGCGCGGGAGCGTCCACACGCGCCGCCGGCAGGCTGGCCGACTCGATGCCGAGCATCGCGAACAGCGCGATGGTCGCGGCCGCGGTCACCGCGCCCAACGTGATCGGCGTGGTCGGCAGATGCGCGGTATAGCTTGCCGGCGCGGTCAGCAGCAGCCAGGCGCCGAGCACGGCGATGGCCAGCATCGGCAGCAGCTTCAGCGCGGTGGTGACGATCTGCACGCCGCCGCCGGTGCGCACGCCGAACAGGTTGACCGACACGACCGCCGCCAGCAGGCCCAATGCCAACGGTGCCGGCGGCAGCGCGCCCAACGGCGGGAACACGACGGCCATGTAACCGACCACGCCGGTGGCGAGCGCGGCGTTGGTGAGCCACATCGACACCCAGTAGGCCCACAGTGCGAGATAGGCCGACGGTTCACCGAGCGTCTGGCGGATATAGCCATAGGGTCCGCCCGCGGCAGGCAGCGCGTGAGCCAGGTGCGAGAACACCCGCGCCAGCGCCAGGCAACCGACCAGCACGATGACCCAGCCGATCAGCGCGTTGAAGCCATAGGGCGCCAGCGACGCCGGCAGCACGAAGATGCCCATGCCGATCACGTTGCCGATCACCAGCGCGGTGCAGGTCCAGAAACCGATCGTGCGTTCGTTGCGCGCTCCGGTTTCCTTCGCGCGCGTGGTCGCGATCACGGTGCCGCTCGCGCGGACTCTCCGGCGGGTCCGGCATAGGCCGCGCGCAGCAGATTCTGGAAATGCCAGACGCCGCTCTCGCGCTTCGGGCACAGCCGGCCGGGGGCGTAGTAGCCGGAGGCCAGGCCTTTCTGCACCGCTTCGCAGATCGCGATGTCCTCCTGTTGCACGTCATCGCTGAAGCCCTGGTCTGCGGCAATGCGCGCCTGGGTGCCTTCGTCCTGCGCGTAGTAGTAGTCGAACACCACACGACAGCGGGCCGGCCCCAGCGGCAGGATGCGATTGGTCTGCATGCGTCCCGGCAAGATGTTGAGCATCACGTTGGGGTAGACGAAGTAGTAGAACGCCTGGCCCGCGCTGTAGATCGCGTCGCTGTTGCGCAGCGGCGAGGACTGCAGCGAATGCCACGCGAACAGTTCCGTGTCGTAGGCGCGGTAGTCGAGCACCCGCGACAGGCCGGGGTGCACGTGCGGCAGATGGTAGCCCTCGAGGAAGTTGTCGACGTAGACCTTCCAGTTGCAGTCGATGTCGTAGTTGTCGCGGCGCAGGTAGCGCATTGCCGACAGGTCGATCGGCGCGATGCGCTGGATGATGCCGCCGTAGACCTCCTCGAACGCCGGCACCTCGTCGCTCAACGCCACGAATACCAGACCCTGCCATTCGTGCACGCGCAGCGGCGGCAGGCGGATGTCCTCGACCCGAAAGTCGCAGGCGTCCTGCATTTCCGGCGCGCTGCGCAACTGGCCTTCCAGCGTGTAGGTCCAGCCGTGGTACTTGCATTGCAGCGCGCGCGCGCCTTTGCCGTCGCACAGCGCCAACGGGCCGGCGCGGTGGCGGCACACGTTGGGAAAGGCACGCAGCACGCCGTCCTGCCCGCGCACCAGCAGGATGGGCACTCCGGCGATTTGCTCGACCGCATGGTCGCCCGGTTCGGCCAACTGCTCCTGGTGGGCCACCGGTTGCCAGCTGTGCGTGAACACCGCGCGCTGCTCCATCGTCAGCATCGACTCGCCGGTGTAGTAACGGGCCGGCAGCGCGCGTGCGCGGTCGAGTTCCTCAACCAGGGTGTCGTCACGAGCGTCATGTTGCATGGCTGGCCCTTTTTGGAGTGCGCGACGCGCGGGATGTTTGGGCTGCAGTCGCCGCGTTGCGTCGCGCCTCGATGGTCAACCTATGGTTGACGTGACCGCCATGTCAACTTGGCCGAAAAACACGGGTCAGAGTCGACTTTCCAGTTGTCCGTCTCGATGCCCGTTCCTGGCAGGTAGCTGCCGGGTG
>JAICHS010000198.1 GCA_025924775.1 Rhodanobacteraceae bacterium | reverse complement strand
GCACCACGCCAGCCGCGGCATTCCGCGCAAGATCAACGTCATCATGGATCGGTTGCTGCTGTACGGCTTTCTGGAAGAACTGCACAGCCTGGACCAGGCCGCCATCACCACCGTGCTCGACGAGCTGCGCGACGAGATGCCGGATCTGCAGCAGTCGCTGGAGCCGTCCGTCGTCGCAAAACCGCGGAATCCGTCGTACGCCGCGCCCCCGGAGCACGAGAGCGAGCTTGCCACGCTGGAGCACATGCGCAACAAGATCCTGTTGCAGCTGATGCGCGAAGAACTCCGGATGAAGGAAATGCTGCAGGCCGCCCCCGCGCCAGACCCGGCCATGGACGTGGCTCGGGTCGCGGCCGCGCAGTTGCAGCAGCGGGAAAACGATACGGCGACCATCGAGGCGAAGCGTCGGCGTCGGCCGAAGGATCGGAAATGAGTGCGTTGCCGCTCCAGGCGGGTCCGGTCACCAATGCGATGACGGTGGATGTCGAAGACTATTTCCAGGTCGCGGCGTTCGAGCGCTGCATCGCGCGCGAGGACTGGCCGCGTTGGCCGGTGCGGGTCGAGGCCAACACGCGGCGCATACTGGACCTGTTTGCGCAGCGACGCATCCACGCGACCTTCTTCGTGCTCGGTTGGGTCGCGGAACGCTACCCCGCACTGGTGCGCGACATCAGTGCGGCCGGCCATGAAATCGCCAGTCACGGCTTTGGCCATGAGCGCCTGAACAACCTGGATCGCGCCCAGTTCCGCGCGGGCGTGACCCGCACCAAGCAGTTGCTGGAAGACATCAGCGGCACCGCGGTGCTGGGTTACCGTGCTCCCAGCTGGTCGATCGGCCCCGGCACGCTATGGGCGCACGAAGAATTGAGCGCAGCCGGTTATCGCTACAGTTCCAGCGTCGCGCCCATCCACCATGATTTGTATGGCATGCCCGCGGCGCCGCGCTTCGCGTTTCGCACCGCGTGTTCCGGCTTGCTGGAAGTACCGGTGACCACGGTGCGAATGTGGGGGCGCAATTGGCCCTGCGGTGGCGGCGGATTCTTCCGCTTGCTGCCGTATCCGGTGTTCCGGAGGGGCTTGCGGCGCGTCAACCGCAGTGACCGGCGCGCGGGCGTGTTCTATTTCCATCCGTGGGAAATCGACCCGCAGCAGCCGCGCGTCCCGGGTGTGACGTTCAAGAATCGCGTGCGCCATTACCTGAACCTCGCGCGCACCGCGCCCCGTGTCGAACACCTGTTGCGCGATTTCCATTTCGATCGCATGGATCGGGTGTTCCTCGATGGACATGCGCACTATCCGGTGGTGGATCTGCAAGCCACCTCGGCCCGCGTGCACTAGGGGCCAGACATGCCTGATCACGTCCACGACGGTTGTCCCGCCAGTCCCTGCGTCGCCAAGCGCTTCGGGCGCGGCGATGACGCGCGCTGGGACGCTTTTGTCGCGCAGGCGCAACAAGCAACGTTTTTCCATCGCGCGGCCTGGCGCGATATCGTCGCGCGGCTCGGGCACCGGTGCCACTACCTGTACGCCGAGCGCGCAGGCAAGATCGCCGGCGTGCTGCCGCTGGCCGAGATCCGCAGCCGCCTGTTCGGGCACGCCTTGATCTCCACGCCGTTCTGCGTGTACGGGGGCGTGCTGGCAAGCGATGCGGAAAGCGACGCTTGCCTCACGCAGGCCGCGGTGGCGCTCGCTGACGAGTTGCGCGTGGATTACCTGGAATTGCGCGACCGCGGGTTGCACCATCCCGATTGGCCGGTCAAGGATCTCTACGTCGGGTTTCGCAAGCCGATCGAAGCCGATGACGACGCGAACATGAAGGCCATCCCGCGCAAGCAGCGCGCAATGGTGCGCAAAGGTATTGCCGCCGGGCTGGAGGCGCACCACGGTGGCAGTCTTGCGGACTTTTACCGGGTTTATGCCGAAAGCGTGCGCAACCTTGGCACGCCGGTGCTGCCGCGCAGCCACTACGCGCGCCTGCAGCAGACCTTCGGCGAAGACTGCGAGATCACCGTGGTCCGTCACCAGGGCCAGCCCGTCGCTGCAGTCATGAGTTTCTATTTCCGAGACGAGGTGCACCCTTATTACGGCGGCAGCGTGCGGCACGGGCGCGAGCTCGCGGCCAACGACTTCATGTACTGGTCGGTGATGCAACGCGCCGTGGCGCGCGGTGCGCGCGTGTTCGACTTCGGCCGCAGCAAGCAGGACACCGGCTCGTACCACTTCAAGAAGCACTGGGGCTTCGAGCCCGAGCCGTTGCCTTATGCCTATCACCTGGTACGGGCCACGGGCGTTCCCAACGTCAGCCCCACCAACCGCAAATACCATTTGTTCATCAAGGGCTGGCAGCGCCTGCCGCTACGGGTGAGTTGTGCGCTGGGACCGTTCCTGGCGAGGAATCTGGGCTGATGCAATCCGTCCTGTTCCTCTGCCATCGACTGCCTTGGCCGCCCAGCAAGGGCGACAAGATCCGCTCGTACCACGTGCTGCAGCGGCTGCTGCAGAACTACCACGTGTATCTCGGCGCGTTCGTGGACGATCCCGCCGATTGGCAATACCTCCCGGCGGTCGAGTCCGCGTGTGCCGGAGTTTGCGTACGGCCGTTGAAGCCTTGGCGCGCACGCTGGCGGGCACTCGGTTCACTGGCAAGTGGCAAGCCACTCACGGTGGGTGTCTATCGCGATCGCGCCATGCAGCGTTGGGTTGACGCGGTGCTTGCCGAACACAGGCCTGGGCTGGTCCTGTGTTACTCGTCCGGCGTGGCACCGTTCGTGATGCGGCATCGCGAAGCGCGCCGCGTGATGGACTTCGTGGATGCTGACTCGGACAAGTGGCGCCAGTACGCGCAGGCGCGGCATGGCGTCGCGCGCATGCTCTACGCGCGCGAGGCACGCAAGTTGGCCGAATCCGAGCGTGCGATCGCCCTGGAGTTCGATGCCAGCCTGTTCGTTTCCGAAGCCGAGGCCGCGTTTTTCCGTGGCCAGGTGCCCGTCGCGGCCGGCAAGGTACGTGGTGTTGCCAACGGCGTGGATGGCGATTACTGGGATCCGCAACTTACTTATCTCGATCCGTATCCTGTGGGGACGCGCGCGCTGGCGTTCACCGGCGCGATGGATTACCGCGCCAACGTGGATGCGGTGACGTGGTTTGTACACGAAGTGTGGCCGCGGATCGTCCAGCAGCAGCGTGATGCACGCTTTTACATCGTCGGCAGCAATCCGGGGGCCGACGTGCGGAGCCTGGGCCAAACCGCGGGCGTGGTGGTTACCGGGCGCGTGCCGGACGTGCGGCCGTACCTTGCGCACGCGCATGCGGTCACGGCACCACTGCGCATCGCCCGCGGCATCCAGAACAAGGTGCTGGAAGCCCTGGCGATGGAGAAGGTCGTGCTGGCGACCCCGCAGGCGTGGGAAGGCATCGGGGATTTCGCGGGGCGCCAGGGCTGCATCAGCGCCTCGCCCGAAGTCATCGCGAACGAGGCTTTGCGCTGGCTGACTGCGCCGCAACCCGTGCGGGTGCCGGCGGCGCGGTCCATGGTGCAGGCCCACTTCGACTGGGCGCGCAATCTCGATGCGTACGAAGCGGTGTTGTGCGCCGCGCCGCGCGCCGGCTACGCGCTAGCCGCGCGCGCCGCGCAAGTGGAGGCGTGCACATGAACCGCGTACTTGCCGCCAGGGCCGGGGTTTTCGATCGCGGGTGCGGTTGGACGCTCGCCGTGGCTGCCTTTGCTGTTGCGGTGGTGCTGCTGCTGGCGTGCTATTGGCAGACGGTGCAATCGCTGGTCGGCATCTGGGCACACGATGGCACTTACCAGTACGCATTCCTGATATTTCCGTTGAGCGCATGGATTGCGTTCGACTTGCGTTACGCGTTGCGCGCGCATTTGCCGGTACCGAGCCTCCTGGGTTTGGTGGCCGTGGTTCTGCTGGTGGCCGTGTGGTACGCGGGCCGTCTGCTGGACGTCAATCTGGCGCAGCACTTTGCATTCGTGACGCTGTTTCCGGCGCTGGTGTTGGCGTGCTGGGGCTGGCGTGCGTTGTGGGTGCTGGTGTTTCCACTGGTTTACCTGGTGGTGTTCGCGGTGCCGTGGGGCAACGGACTGGTAGGCCCGTTGCAGGACATCACCGCGCACATCGCCGTGCGCGCGCTGGAGCTCACGGGCACGCCGGTCTTGCTCAACGGCCGCGAGATCATCACGCCGTCGGCGGTGTGGATGGTCGCGGATGCCTGCAGCGGTGTGAAGTTCTTCATCGCCTGCACCGCGCTCGGTTGCCTGTACGCCTACCTGATGTACCAGCGCGCGTGGAAACGCGTGCTGTTCGTGGGGCTGGCGGCCATTGTTCCGGTGATTGCCAACGGCCTGCGCGTGTATTTCACGGTGTTGATTGGCGACACTTGGGGGGTGCATTACGCCACTGGCGCCGACCACGTGATTTTCGGCTGGCAATTCTTCGGCACGGTGCTGGTGCTGTTGCTGCTGGCGGGATGGTTTTTCCGCGACCGCCCCGTGGTGCGCAGGCCGCCGCCCGCGCCTGCGGACAAACCGATTGGCGCGCGCGTGGTGGTATGGGCGGCGGCCGCCATCGCGCTGGTCGCAGGCCCGGTGTTGGCCGCGGGGCTCGCCTCGACGGCGCAACCTGAAGTGGTGCACCTGACGGCGCCGGCGCTTTCCGGCTGGTCCTCGACACACGCAGATACGGACGGCTGGCAACCTTCGTTCACGGGCGCGGCCGGGCAGGTGTTCGCGCGCTACCTTGCGACCACGAATGGTGGGGAAACCGAACTGTTCCATGCGGTGTATACCGGCACGCCGCGGCGCGGACACAGCCTGATCACCTACGGCAACGACGTGTATGACCCGGCCAAGGCGCGCCTCCTTGCAAGCTCGGCT
>JAICHS010000197.1 GCA_025924775.1 Rhodanobacteraceae bacterium | reverse complement strand
GGCGTGGTGCGCTCGCCCGCGCGCAACGCGCCGTGCAGGCCGGCGCCCAGGGTGCCGATGGTCGCGGCGCGCCGGCCGAGATGCGAGAAAGCCTGCGCCAGCAATTGCACCGTGGAGGTCTTGCCACTGGTGCCGGTGACGCCGACCACGGTCAGCGCTGCCGAAGGGTCGCCGTAGAACCGCGCGGCGATCTGGCCGAGATGCGAACGCAGGTCTTCTATCCATACAGCAGGAGCGGGGAGCGGGGAACGGTGAACCAAGGAAGCACGCGATCCGACCGTTCCCTGTTCCCTGTTCCCGATTCTTCGGCAAGGACGGCCACTGCACCCTGCGCCACCGCCGCATCCGCAAACTCGATCCCGTGGTGCTTCGCCCCCGCCAACGCGACGAAGGCATCGCCCGCGCGCACGGCCTGCGAATCCAACGTCAGGCCGGACACCATGATGTTGCCCGGCCCTGGCGCCGCGACGCCGCGCAGCAATTCATCCAGGCGCATCGTGGTCATGGCGGTGTCCCCTTGGCGGGGCTTGCGGTGGCCACCGCACCGGCCGGTTGCGCGGGCGGCGGCACCGGGGCAGGCACGACGGGCCCGCCCGCGTACCACTGCTTCACGTTGTCGGGCGGGACGTCGAGCAGACGCAGCGCGCCCGACATCACTTCGCTGAACACCGGTGCCGACACCAGGCCGCCGAAATACTCGCCGCCATGGCCACCGGCGTCGCGCACGATCACTACCCCGACCAGGCGCGGATCACTGGCCGGTACGATGCCGCAGAACAGCGCGGCGTAGCGGTTGCGCGAATACCCGCCGGCGATTGCAAGGTGCGCGGTGCCGGTCTTGCCGGCCACCGTGTAATCCGGGATGGCGGCCTGCGGCGCGGTCGCCGGCGGCGGTCCGACCACCGTGCGCAGCATCGCCATCACCTCGCCGGCGATCTTGGGCGTCTCCACCCGCACACCCGGATTGTCGTCGCCCTTCACGAACGTCGGCGTGTGCTTCACGCCGTTGTCCGCGATGGCGGCGTACGCCTGCGCCAGCTGCAGCGCGGTGACGTTGAGGCCGTAGCCGAACGCGATCGTCGCCTTGACGAACTCGCCCCAGGTGCGCGGCGGCGGAATGTAGCCGCCCACCTCGCCCGGGAACCCGCTGCCGGTGCTGGCGCCGAATCCGAACTGGTGCAGCACGCCGGCCATCTGCTGCGGCGTCAGCGTCAACGAGATCTTGGACGCGCCGACGTTGCTGGAATAGGTGATTACGTGGCTGACGTCGATCAGGCCGTTGTTGCGATCATCGCGCACCAGGTGCCCGTCGATCGTGAAGGTGCCGGGATTGGTGTTGACCGGCGTGGTCGGCGTCCACTTGCCCGACTCCAACGCCGTGGTGATCGTGAACGGCTTCATCGTCGAGCCCGGCTCGGTCACGTCGGTGACCGCGCGGTTGCGGCGTTGCGCGGGCTTGCTGTTGTCAACGTCGTTGGGGTTGTACGACGGCACGTTGACCATCGCCAGGATCTCGCCGTTGCGTGGGTCCAAAATCACCATCGAACCTGACGCGGCATGGCGCTTGACCACGGCCTCGGTGAGCGCCTGGTAGGCGAGGTACTGGATGCGGCTGTCGATGCTGAGCGTCAGGTCGTGTCCCGGCACCGGCGCACGGATTTGCTCCACGTTTTCAACCACGTGACCCAGGCGGTCGCGGATCACGCGCTTCTCGCCCGGCTTGCCGGCCAGCCAGCCGTCATAGGCCAGTTCCAGGCCTTCCTGCCCGTGGTCGTCGATGTTGGTGAATCCGAGCACGTGCGCTAGCGTCGCGCCCTCGGGGTAATAGCGCTTGTATTCGCGCTGCGCGTTCACACCCGGAATGTTCAACGCCAGCACCGCCTTGGCGGCGTCCGGCGGCATCAGGCGCCGCAGGTACACGAACTCGCGGCCATTTTTCGCCTCCAGCTTGCGCGCGAGGTCCACCGCGTCGACACCCAGCGCACGGGCCAGCTCGGGAATCCGGTCGGCATGCTGCAGCAGCTCATCCGGGTTGGCCCACAACGACAGCATCGGCGTGGAAACCGCCAGCGGTACGCCGTTGCGGTCGTAGATCGTGCCGCGCGACACCGGAATCGGGACGTCACGCAGGAACCGCGCGTCTCCCTGCTGCTGCAGGAATGCCTGGTGCACCACCTGCAAATCCACCGCGCGTGCGACCAGGCCCAGGCTGGCAACGCCCAGCACGACCGCCACCAGCGCGAGGCGCTTGCGCGTATCCGGGCGTTGCCTGCGCGGCGCGCGCTGCGGATTATCGATTGGCCGGCGCGGTTTCATTCGTGGATCATCTCCACGCTGGCGGCGGGCGGACTGATCATGCCCAGCCGCCCGCGCGCGATCGCCTCGATCCGCGACGGACTGGCCCAGGTGGCCTGTTCGAGCTCCAGCTGGCCGAATTCGACGTTCAGGGCATCGCGCTGGTTCTGCAGCTTGGACAACTCGATGAACGCGACACGGTCCTGGTGGCGCGCCCACACAACCGCAATGCCGCTGGCGACCACCGCCAGCAGCAACACGCCAACTGCAAGCACGCCGATCACCTTCATGGCGCACCCCCCGCCGCAACCTTCTCGGCGATCCGCAACACGGCCGAGCGCGCGCGCGGATTGCGCGCCAGCTCACCGGCGTCGGCCATCTGGGCGCGACCGACGGCGTGCAGCGGCGCGGGCGCGGCCTTCGGCTGCGGCAAACCGCGACGTACAGGGACCGCCTGGGGACCACGAATGAACTGTTTGACGATGCGGTCTTCCAGCGAGTGGAAACTGATCACCGCCAGCCGGCCGCCCGGCTTCAGCACCTCGACCGCAGCCGGCAGCGCGCGCTCCAGCGACCCCAACTCGTCGTTCACCTGCAGGCGCAGCGCCTGGAAGGTGCGCGTGGCCGGGTGCTTGTTGCGCTCGCGCCGGCCGAGCGTGCGCTCGACCAGCTCGGCCAGCTCGCGCGTGGTGCGCAGCGGCGCTTCGGCGCGACGCGCCACGATCGCGCGCGCGATGCGCCGGCTCATGCGCTCCTCGCCGTAGCGAAACAACACGTCCGCGATTTCGCGGTCGCCGGCACGCGCCAGGAAATCCGCCGCGCTTTCGCCGCAGGTCGGATCCATGCGCATGTCCAGCGGCGCATCCGACTGGAACGAAAAGCCGCGCGCGGCATCGTCGAGCTGCGGCGACGACACGCCAAGATCCAGCAACACGCCGTCGAGCCCCGCGCGCGCTTCGTCCCATTCGGCCATTTCGGAAAAATTCGCGCGGCGGATGGCGACGCGCGCATCCCCGTCGAACAGGTGGTGCGCATGCGCGATGGCTTCGGGGTCGCGGTCCATCACCAGCAGGCGGCCGGAAGGTCCCAGCCGCTCAAGGATCGCGCGCGCATGGCCGCCGCGCCCGAAGGTACCATCGAGATAGCGCCCGCCCGGCCGTGGCGTGAGCCCCGCCAGCACGGCGTCCCGCAGCACCGGGATATGCATGAGCCCATGGCCGCCCGTCATCGCCCGCATCCCGTCCGTCCACCGTTCCTGCACAGGCGACGCACGCCGCGTGCATCGCCTGCATCCCATCCGCGATATCCGGCCCGGCGACGACCGCCGTTCGCCGAATGCGCGCGTCACAACCGGAGTCCCGCCATTTCCTCGCTGACTTCCTCCTCGCCGATCGTCTGCTGGATCTTCGCGAGGTGCGCCTGCTCACTCCACAACTCGAACTTGTTGCCCATGCCCAGCAACACCGCCTTCTTCTCGATGCCCGACGTCGCGCGCTGACTGGCCGGCAGCAACACGCGGGCCGCGCCATCCAGTTCCACCAGCGCGGCGGCGCCCACCAGCTTCAGTTGCAGGTCGCGATGCACGCGCTTGACCGTCGGCAACGCATTGACTTCGTCACGTACCCGTTCCCAGTCGGGCTGCGGAAACACCCACAGGCAGCCCTGCTCGAACGGGTTGTAGGTGATGACGAGGCGGTTGTTGCACACGCGCGCGATCGGCTCGCGGTAAGCGGTGGGAATCGCCAACCGGCCCTTGTCGTCAACGCTGATAGCGGTTTCGCCTTGGAACATGCGACTTTATTCCCACTGTTTCCCACAAAACTACACGTGGGCCCACCTTAGTCGCAGCAGGTGAGACTGTCAACGAATTTCGCTTTTAGATCAAAGGGAAAGGAGAATTTCTGACCAATTTTCAGGTGTTCCGTGAGCTACGTTCGCAAGGTCATTGAATGCTAAAGATTTCGTCTTGCGCAACGCCACCCGGAACGTGTGGAAATTCCGCAATTCTGGACGAACTTGAGGTGATTTTGTTCAGCCCACGGACGGTTTATGTGGAACCCGCAACGAGACAGCGAGCAGGAAGGCGAGCAAAGCTCTCGGAAAGTCAGGCCACGGGTGGCCGTTCCGCCACGCGGAATGCGTGATCGCTGCGAATGCGCGCAACGAGACGGCCTGCTCGAAGCGGCTGTTGCGGGAAAAAGTCAGGCCATGGATGGCCGTCCCGCCACGCGGAATGCGTGATCGCGACGAATGCGCGCAACGAGACGGCCTGCTCGAAGCGGCTGTTGTGGAAAGTCAGGCCATGGATGGCCGTTCTGGTGCTGATGGTCCGGCGGTTCCAACCCGCCGCTTTGCGTTTGAACGAAGCCGCGTTCATGGACGAACGCAAAAAACGTGGAGTCGGCCTGTAAGCCGGGTCCTGTGCGCCTTGCGGCGTGACAGTCATTCCTCTCGGCCACGCGTCGCCACGTGGCTCAAGCAACCAACCCGGGAACGGCGCGGGCCACGCCATCGTTCCCCTATTTGGTCTTGCTTCGGGTGGGGTTTGCCGTGCCGGTCTGTTGCCAGACTCGCGGTGGGCTCTTGCCCCACCGTTTCACCCTTGCCTGATC
>JAICHS010000196.1 GCA_025924775.1 Rhodanobacteraceae bacterium | reverse complement strand
GGGCGACGGCACGGGCCAGACCATCGCAATCATCGAACTCGGCGGCGGCTATCAGCAGGCCGACCTCGACACGTATTTCAGCGGGTTGGGCTTGAAGACGCCGACGGTCACTGCGGTGTCGGTCGATGGCGGCAGCAATCAACCGGGTTCCAGCGCGGACGTGGAGGTGATGCTGGACATCGAGGTTGCCGGTGCATTGGCGCCGGCGGCGGCACTGGCGGTGTACTTCGCACCGAACACCGACCAGGGTTTCTATGACGCGATCGCGCAGGCCGCGCACAGCAGCAGCCAGCCGGCCACGGTGATGTCGATCAGTTGGGGCGGACCCGAGGACAGCTGGAGCGCGACGTCGCGCAACGCGATGGAAACCGCGTTGGAGGATGCCGTCGCGCTGGGCGTCACCGTCAGCGTGGCCGCCGGCGATGGCGGCTCCAGCGACGGCGAGAGCGACGCCCAGCCGCACGTGGATTACCCCGCTGCAAGCGCGTCGACGCTGGCCTGCGGCGGCACCAAGCTGATGTCCAGCGGCACCACCGTCACCAGCGAGGTGGTGTGGAACGAAACCGCGGGCAACGAGGGCGCCACTGGCGGTGGCGTCAGCCTGGTGTTCGCGTTGCCAAGCTGGCAGGCCGGCGCGAACGTACCCGCGGCGCCGAATGGTTTTGCCGGTCGGGGCGTGCCGGATGTCGCCGGCAATGCCGATCCGTTGACGGGTTACGACGTGCTGGTGGATGGCCAGAGCGAAGTCGTGGGTGGCACCAGCGCGGTCGCGCCGTTGTGGGCCGGGCTGGTCGCGCGGCTCAACCAGCAACTCGGCAAGTCACTGGGCCACGCCAACGCCGCGTTGTATGGCATGGCTGGCAACGGTTTCCGCGACATCACCCAGGGCGACAACGGCGCGTATCAGGCGAGCACGGGCTGGGATGCCTGCACGGGTTGGGGCAGCCCGGATGGCACGGCGTTGCTCGCCGCGTTGTCGGGCGCGGGCGGCTCCGTTCCAAAGCCAAAACCTAAGCCTAAGCCCAAGCCCAAGCCCAAGAAACCCGTGAAGCCGAAAAAACCGAAACCGAAGTAAGGCGGTTCCCGCTTGGCGTCGTATCTCAGCAAGGCTGTTGCACGCGGTTGGAAAAGTTGTCGTCATCCGGGGTCCGCCCGCAAGCTGCGCGAGCGGCTCCCGAATGACGAGAGACATTGATCGCCGGCAGACGGCGTGAAGCGGGAGTCGGTTTGAACTCCGTTCGCGCTGGGCGTAGCTTGCGCAGCCCCGATCTGTCCTTGGACTTTGGCGCTGCGCGCCGTAGCCGGTCCTGAGCCTGTCGAAGGGTCCATGGCGAACGGAAATTGGCTCACCCGCCCGTTGCAAACCCCGGATACAGCGTCATCCCGCCGTCGACATAGATCGAGGCGCCGACGACGTAATCGGATTCGTCGGATGCCAGCCACGCGGTGACTTTCGCGATGTCGGCGGGTACGCCGATGCGCCCGCACGGGATCAGTTTTTCCAGCGATGCGGCGGCTTGGGGGGTGCTCCACGCCTTGCGGTTGATCGCGGTTTCGATCGCGCCGGGGCAAACCGAGTTGACGCGGATCTTCTGCGGCGCCAGTTCCTGCGCGATCGATTCCATCAGCTGCATGATGCCGCCCTTGGTGGTGGCGTAGTTGCAGTGCCCGCCCCACGGGATTTCCTGGTGCACGGAACTGGTGAAGATGATCTTGCCGAGTGCGCGCGAGACGTCACGCATGCCGCGCCGGGTGAATTCGCGCGCGGCTTCGCGCGCACACAGGAACGCGCCGGTGAGGTTGACGCCGATCACCTGCTCCCACTGCGCAAGCGTCATGTCCACCAGCTTCGAATCGCGCTGGATGCCGGCGTTGGAACACACGATGTCGAGCGTGCCGAATTGCTTCACCGCCGCGGCGAACATCGCCTGCACGTCGGTTTCGCGACTGACGTCGCCCTGGATCGCAACGGCCTTGCCGGCGCCGGCGGCATTGATCTCGTCGCAGATCTTTTGCGCGACGTCGGGCTGCACCACGTAATTGACGGCGACGTTCGCGCCCTCGGCCGCCAGTTCGCGCGCGATGCCTTCGCCGATGCCGGAGTTGGCGCCGGTGACCAGCGCATTCTGGCCAGCGAGGCGGTGGGGCGCGGGTTGGGTGTTCATGGGGACACTCCTTTTGCTTTTGATTCAAATGAATATCCGGAAGCGCGATCGCGCCGCCTTCCCCCTTTCCCGCCGGGAGAGGAGCGGGGGCGAGGGTACGGTTTCGCGCGTTGCCGGATGTTGCGCATGATCCGTACCCTCGCCCGGCGCTGCGCGCCACCCTCTTCCGAAGGGAGAAGGGTTCAATCCTGTTGCCGCGATGCCGGGTTGCTCATGCGCGCGTGCCGGGTGCCGTGTCTGAGGGCATGCCCAGCCATTCGCCATGGAAGCCTGCGCGCTGCAAACCCAGTTTGATCGGCGGGCATTCGCGCATCTGGTTCCAGACCATGCGGCTGCGGTAGTTTTCGATCATCAGCACGATCGGGCCCTGGTTCAGTGCGAAGTGCCACGGTGACACCCACGCGCACACCTTCTTGCCGTCCACCATCGTGCACATCACGCCGGTGGTGCTTTCCTCGGGCCACGACAGGTTGAACGAGGCGTGGAACCCGTAGCCCGCGGGGCTGTGTCCGATCAGCGTTTCGAGGTGGCGGATTTCGTCCAGCACGATTTCCGGCGCGAACGGCAAGGATGCGATCGCGGCCCACGGCGAAATGGTGCCGTCGTCGGGCCCGAAGGGCGCGCCGCGTGCGATGTAGTCGTAGAAGGTCTGGTCGTGCTCGTGGAATTTCACGGTGCCGTTGGCGGGGCCGTCGCTGGCGGTAAAGCCCCAGCAATTCTTGTCGTAGCCGACGAAGCTGCGCGGGTTGCGCATCGCGTACTGGCGCTGCACGTGCGTCATCTCGCGGCTGTTTGCGAAGTAGTCGGTTTTCTTGCCGGCCATGAAGCGGTCCTGCAGCCCGGCAAGGTCGAGCCAGATGTGCGAGAACTGGTGGATGAACAGCGGCCCGGCGTACAGCACGTTGCGGCCGTAGATGCGCTTCCAGTTGAAGGTGGAGGTCCAGGTATCGTAGGCGGCGGGCGCGACCGAAAACTCCGGCGCTGCCAGCGCCAGCACGTACAGGATCATGGCCTCGTTGTAGCCAAGCCAGCGGTTCACGAGAAAACCTGTCTCCGGTTTCCAGCCCAGCGCGACCGCGTCGCCGCCATTCTGCGCCCAGCGCCAGTCCACGCGGGCATAGATCGATTGCGCGCGGGCCCGCACTTCGCGCTCGTCGGCGCCGTCGCCCGCGAAATACTGCGCGGCGTGCAACACGCCGGCCAGCAGCAACGCGGTGTCGATGGTGGACAGCTCGCAGTTCCACGCGCGCGTGCCGGTGTCGGGTTTCAGGAAGTGGTAGAAGAAGCCTTTGTGGCCGACGCCATTCCTTGCGCCCGACTGGTCCGCGTTGTCGAAAAACCGCAGGGCCGCCAGCGTGAGCGCCCGCGCGTCGTGGTACAGCATCCAGCCGCGCTCGACCGCGATCGGGTAGCACGACAAGGCGAAGCCGACCGCGGCGATGCTGGCCGGCTGGCCCGGCTGGGTGGAGTCGAGCACGAGGCCGGTCTTCGGGCTGGTGTGGCGCTCGAAGTAGCGGAATGCCTTGCGCTGCAGGTCGTCCAGCATCGCATCGTCGTCGTCGGCCATGCGCGCGGTGTCGCGGCGTCCGGTCACCATGAGGTGGCTCCCTGCCGTGTCTGGCAACGAAAGGATCGGTTTCGCGCGCTCGAAAGGAGTGAGGTCGCGCACGGGTGCGCGCCTGCAAAAGCCGCGTGGTGGGAGCCGGCTTGCCGGCGACAGCCAAAGCCACTCATTGCGCGAGCTCCACCCGCACCGCTGCGATGCCGTGCGGTGGCAGGTTCAACTGGATGTCGAAGCCATCGGCGTGTGCCCGCACCGCGACCGGTTCAGATTTCAGCCGCGAGGCCGCGTCCAGTTCGGCCACCTGACCGGCGTCGAGATAATCGGGCGAGCCCATGTCCAGCCATGCCTGGCGGCTGTTGCAGTGGTCGTCGTCAACGCACTGCGCGCTGGCGCGCTGCGGCTTGCGTGAACCCTGGACGTGCCAGGTCACCGCCTCCGGCGCAATGTCGTGGTGCGGGAAGGCATGGTTGGCCAGCAGCAGATCCACGTGCGTGTCGTCCATGCGCACGGCCCACGCGTCCACGGTCGGGTGGGAGCCCGAAACCTGCAGCCGCTGGTTGCCGAGGCCGTGCAGCAGTTGCATGGCCCGGTAACTCGGCTTGGCGATGCCGTGGATGGTTTGCAGGCCGAAGCTGCCGTGGAACGGCGTCGACGAAAAATAGTTTTCCTCGAAGAGGTCGGAGAACGTCCACCAGCTGTAGCAGTGCACGAGGTCGGCCACGTCCAGCATGTTCTTGAACAGGAACGCGGCGGCATACGGTTCGTCGTGGAATTGGAAGAACGGATTGGACGACGAGTTCCATTCGGTATAGCAGAGCTTGTGATCGCCCACGGCCTGGCGCATCTTGCGGACGCGCTGGATCAGCACGTCGCGCGGCGCATCGGACAGTTGCGTCTCGGTGTCGTCGCCCGGCTTGCCCAGCGCATCGGTGGGATAGTGGTGGGTGGACACGAAATCCACGGGCAGCTTGCCGGTTTCGCAGAACGCGAGGAATTCTGGCACCCACGCGTCATCGGCCGTGGCCGGGCCGCCCACGCGGAGCTGCGCATCGACGTCCTTGATCGCGCTCGCCGTGTATTGGTACAGCTTGAAGTAATCGGCCTGCTTACCCTTCCAGAACGCGTCGAGGTTGGGCTCGTTCCAGACCTCGAAGTACCACGAACGCACTTCGTCGATGCCGTAGCGCTC
>JAICHS010000195.1 GCA_025924775.1 Rhodanobacteraceae bacterium | reverse complement strand
TGGCGACACCAGCGCCGCCAGTTCGTCGGTGCGCCGGTAGCCCGGCACGTGGATCGCGGGCGGGTCATCCGTGGCGGGGTGCAGGTAGGCTTCGGAAACCCCCGTCGGCAGGTTCTCGAGCACGCCCAGCAGCGCGGCTTCGTCCATGCGGCCGCTCAGCCGGATGCCGAAAACATGATCGTTGTGTCGCATGCCGGCTTGTTCCATGCGCCAGCGCATCAGGGCCACCCAGGGGCGCAGCCACGGCGCCATGCCGGGTTCGTTCGGCAGCCGCAGGGCGCGCATCCCGAACCCGGGGCCGATGGCCAGCACCAGCGACAGGATCACCGGGTGCAGGTAAAAGTGCTTGTGGGCGTTGACGTGGTCCAGCACCAGGCCGGTATCGGCAAAGGCCTTGAACTGGGCCCGGATCTCATCCGCCAACTGACGCTGCACGTGCCGCCGAAGAAACCGAAAGCTGTTGCGCACCATGGCCGCGTCGAACCGGCCGCGGGCATCGACGAGGTCGGGGATGCGGGATGCCGCCAGCAGCGCCGGGCCGTCCGTCAACACCAAGTGCAGGCCCACGGCCAGGCCGGGCAACCGGCGCGCGCGGCGTACCGCGTCGGCGGCCGCGGGCGCCGCCACCATCAGGCTGGTCGCGCGCAGCACGCCGTCCCGATAGCCCTGTTCAACCGCTGCGTTGACGGCCTCGTCGAGCCCGAAGTCGTCCGCCGTGACAATCAATCGGGGTCGGGAAGTGGGGCGGGGCGATGGCTGCATGGTGGATTGCAAATCGGTGGTCATCGCCGGTCGCGTGTGGTCCGCGATCCGTCGTGGCAGGCGGCGGCGCCGGTGCGGCAACGCTGGAGCGCCGTGTGTGGACCGCTTCCGCTTTCCCCCGTGGATGGTTTTCGGGTGCTGCGATGAAACGACCTGTGCCGCTGCAAGTGTAGCGTGCCCGCGGGCGCCGCCCGGTGCGACGCGGGAGCTGCCGGCGGCCAATGCGGTTCACCCCTGGCTTGCGGAACTCGCGGGTGCGGGTCGCCCGGCGCTGCCTGCGGGGGCTGGCGCGCTCGTGGCGGGCGCAGGTGCTGCGGTGCCGTGCGTGCCATGGGTCTTTTCGTATTCGCGCTGCTGCTCAAGCAGTTTCTCGATGGTGCGCTCGCTGGTTTCGCTGGCGCTGGTGCCCTGCAGCGCATCGATGGCCGACAGCGGTGGATTGCCGTAATAGGTCTCGTACAACCGGTGCTGCCGATAGGCGTTGCGCACGAACACGTAGGGGTCGGCCGCCGAATCGATGATCTTGTCGAACGGCAACACGTTGGCGCGAATGGTCACCAGGTAGAACACGTCGGGCGCGTACTCCGCGTGCCACTTCAGGCTGTGCTCGCGCACGTACCAGCCCATCGGGTCGAAGTAGGTGTCCACGGGTAGCCGCCACACGTCGCGCACGGTAGTGGGGCCGATGAAGGGCAGCATCAGGAACGGACCGGAAGGCGAGCCCCAGCGTGCCAGCGTGATCCCGAAATCGGTGGGGTGCCGCGGCACCCCGAGGCGCGTGGCGGGATCAAAAAAGCCGAGCAGGCCGGCAGTGGTGTTGATGAGGAAGCGCGCGGTCGAATCCAGCGCCGGGCCGGGCCGGCCTTGCAGCACCTCGTTGATGATCGTGACCGGCGTGCGCAGGTTGGCGAAGAAGTCGCTGATGTGTTCGCGCCCCTTCGGCCCGGTGACTTTGACGTAGGCCTTGGCCACCGGCTTCATGGCGTATTTGTCGGCGGCCAGGTTGAACGCGAACATTTTACGGTTGAAGTTCTGGTACGGGTCGTCGGTACCCTCGGCGCGCGGCGGGGCCACCGCGCACGCGGCCAGTGCGAAGGCCAGGCTGGCGACGATGACGCCCTGTGCGAGACGCGAACGGGAACCTGGGTTCATGCGCTGCTTCGTGGGGGCGGCGTGGCGGTTATGCAAGGATGGATTCAGATTGCCGGGACGTGCGTGCGGGGTCCGGCCGGCCGCGAACCGCCGTATCCAAGGCCAGGACCCGCACCGGCGCGGTGTACGCGGCGGCGTGGTGTGCGTATCATCGTGCGACGTGCTTGGCACGGCCACGGCGTACGCGTTGCATGGAGGTTGCGGGTGTCCCGGCCGGGCGTTGACGCGTCGCAACGATAGCCGGTCGCCCGGATGGCGTTTCCCCGGCAGGCCCTGCGAGAGGTAATCCGATGAACACGTGGCGCACCGTTTGCTCCGTCCTGCTGCTCGCGCTTGCGGGCCTGGCCGGTCCTGCGCCGGCGCGGGCGGCAGCGGCAGCGGATACCCCGACGGCGATCGTGCAGGCCATGGTGGACCAGCTCAGCCACCAGGTCGATGGGCACGAGGCGGAACTGGGCAAGCATCCGGAGCGGATGACGCAGATCATCGACCAGGTCGTGCTGCCCAACTTCGACTTGCCCTTCGCATCGCTGCTGGTGCTCGGCCCCTACGCCACCCAGACGACGCCTGCGCAGCGGGTTGCGTTCAACCAGGCGTTCTACAAGGCGCTCGCACGCGGGTTCGCCAAGGGACTCATCGATTTCTCGCAGGTGCGCGTCAAGGTGCTGCCCGCGCCGGCCGCGCCCGGCCAGCGGCGGGTGCTGGTACGCACGCAGGTACTGCAAAGCAACGGCGATACGGTGGCGGTGGACTATGCCTTCCATCAGGGCAGCGCGGGCCACTGGAAGATCTACGACGTCATCATCGAGGGCATCTCGTACATCTCGCTGTATCGCAGCCAGGTAAACGCGGACATCCAGAAAAACGGCATCGAGGGCGTGACCGAGCGCCTCAGCACCAAAGGCATCGTGGACCTCAGCAACTGACGCGCCCTGCGCAAGCTGGCCTGCCGTGGCACACGGGGTTTCGCCAAACCGCCCCCGCTTGCCCGTACGGCTCCGTGCCGCCCAACCTCCGTCGCGCACGCCCTTCGCGTGATACGCAGGCGGAAGCGCGCCCGGATGCCGCGATGGCCCCGAACGGTTATGCTGGCGCGTCCGGCTGCGGCCGGGCAAGGCGTGCGGCCCGTGGCCGCGGATGCGGGTGGCCATGTTCAAGCGCGTGCTGGTCCTGTGCACCGGAAATATTTGTCGCAGCCCGATGGCTGAAGCGATGCTGCGCGAGGCGTTGCGGCCGGGCACCGTGCAGGTGGAATCGGCGGGCACCGCGGCGTTGGTCGATGCGCCGGCCGCTGCCATTGCGGTCCAGTTGATGGCTGAACGTGGCCTCGACATTTCCACGCACGTGGCGCGCCAGGCAACCGGCGACCTGCTGGCGCGCGTCGACCTGATCCTGGTGTTGGAAGGTGTCCACTTCCGCTGGGTGGTCGATCCGTTCCCGGCCTTGCGCGGCCGCGTGTTCCGCCTGAGCCGGTGGAACGGCGACAACGACATCCGCGATCCCTATCAGCAACCGCGTGCCGCGTTCGAACAGGCCTTGCGTGAAATCGAGGCCGGCGTCGCCGGGTGGCTGCCCAAGCTCGGTTAGCGGCAAGCCACGCCGCAACGCCATGCGACGACGGCACGGACGCGCTCGCACCAGGCGGACCGGTTTCGGGGGCGCAGTTCAGCCCCATCGGACAAATGTATACTGTCGCTTCGACACGGGGTGCCGGCGTTGGCCGGCTGAGATCACACCCGCGAACCTGATCTAGTTCGTACTAGCGAAGGGATTGTCATTGTGACATTTGATGCTGTTGCGATCGGCGACCGGATCGCGGCGCTGCACCGCGCCGCGCCGCTGGTGCAGTGCCTGACCAACGCGGTCGTCATGAACTTTACCGCGAACGTTTTGCTCGCTGCCGGTGCAGCGCCCGCGATGGTCGACATTCCGGGCGAAGCCGGGCCGTTTGCGCGTGTCGCGTCGGCGGTGCTGATCAACCTGGGTACGCCGCGCTCGGAGCAGCGCAGCGCCATGCTCGAAGCGGTTGCGGCCGCGACTGAAGCGCAGCGACCCTGGGTGCTGGATCCCGTTGCGGTGGGCAGCTTGCCCGTGCGGACGGCGTTGGCGGCGCGGCTTCTGGAATTCCATCCAACCTGCATTCGTGGCAATCCGTCCGAGGTGATGGCGCTCGCGGGCGCGGGCGTGGGCGGCCGTGGCGTCGACAGCGTGGCGACGCCCGATGTGGCCCGTGCGGCCGCGCAGCAGCTGGCGCTGCACCATCACGCGGTCGTCGCGGTCTCCGGTCCGGTTGATCTCATCACCGACGGGACGACGGACATCCGCATCGGCAACGGGTCGCCACTTCTGACCAAAGTGACGGGCGGAGGTTGTGCGCTGGGCGCACTCACGGCCGCGTTCCTGGGTTGTGAACGGCACACTGCGCTACACGCGGTGGCCGCGGCCACCGCGGCCTACACGATTGCAGCCGAGATGGCCGCCGAAGGTGTTGCGGGATCGGGCTCGTTCGCGGTGCGATTGCTGGATGCGCTGGGCACGCTGGATGGGGATTCGGTGCGGCGGCGCCTGGCCCTGGCATGAGGCTCGATCGGAATGTGGGTGGGTACGGCGTGACGGGCACCGCCGGCCCCCGCGCCATGCGGAACCGTGCCGTCGCCCGGGCCGCGGCGCGCCCTGCTGCGTGTTGGCCGTCAACCATCGGAGAGAACGAAATTTCATGTCATCCGCACCTGCAACCGTAGTTGCGACGAATGGTGGCGCACCTGCGCATGTCCTTGGGTGGCGCGACTACCTGGCGCTGTGGTTTGGGCTGGGCGCCGGCCTGCTGGTCATCGAATCGGGTGTGTTCGCTGCCCAAGCGGGCTTGCGCAATGCGCTCATTGCCACCGTGATCGGCTCCGTGGTCGGCGCCGGGCTCGTGGGCTGGTTGTCCCAGATCGGGTTTCGCACGGGCTTGACCAGCGATGGGTTGATGCGGGCCGTCTATGGTCGGCGCGTTGCGGCCGTGCCGATGGCACTCAATGTCGTGCAGCTGGTGGGGTGGACGACC
>JAICHS010000194.1 GCA_025924775.1 Rhodanobacteraceae bacterium | reverse complement strand
TGGCCGAAGGCTACGTGCTGGGCGTGTGGCCATTCCTGGCGTTGTGCGTGATCGGTGTGTTCATCCTGCGGCGCAAGCGTCCGGATTTCCCGCGCGTGTATCGCACCATCGGCTACCCCGTGATTCCCGCGCTGTTCGTGCTGGCGACCTTCGTGGTGGTCGCCAACGCCCTGTACCGCCAGCCGCTCTCCACCGGCGCGAGCATCCTGATCACGCTGGTCGGCTTGCCGCTGTACTACCTGTGGATGTGGCGGCAGGGAAAAATTTCGGGCGATCATTCCTGATCACCGGGTCCGGATGGGAGCATGCAATGAAACGATTCCCGTGGCTGTTCGGTGTGCTCGCGCTCGTCGCGTGTGCAACCTGCGTGGCACAGGCAAGTGCGAAGGCCGCGCCCGGCCCCGTCGTCTTGACGGTGAGCCTGCCCGACCCGGGCCAGAAAATCCTGTATGTGCACGAGGTGCTGCCGGTCGCGCCGGGGCCGCTGACGCTGTACTACCCCAAGTGGATACCCGGTGACCATTCCCCGGATGGCCCGATCGGCGACATCATGGGCCTCGAGTTTTCCGGCAACGGCCAGCGCATCGCATGGCAGCGTGATGAACTCGACCGCTTCACTTTCCATTTGACCGTGCCGGCGGGCGTGCACCAGCTCGATGTCAGTTTCCAGTTTCCCTCGCACGATCGCGTCACGGCGAACCTGATCGACCTCACCTGGGACCATGTGTCGCTGTACCGCGCGGGCTATCCAACGCGGGACCAGATGCTCCAGCCGGCGCTGGTGATCCCGGCCGATTGGCACTACGGCACCGCGTTGCAGACTGACAAGCGTGATGGCCAGCGGATCACGTTCAAGCCGGTGCCGTTCAATACGCTGGTGGATTCGCCGGTGATCGCGGGCAAATATTTTCGCCAGATCGACCTGACGCCCAAGGGCTCGCCGGTGCGCCGTTACCTCGACATGGTAGGCGACAGCGCCGCCGCGATCGCGATCACCGATTCCCAGAGCGCGGGTTTCCATCAACTGATCGAGCAGGCGCAGGCGTTGTTCCATTCGCACCACTACGACGGCTACCACCTGCTGCTGACCCTGAGCGACCACACCGCCAAAGGTGGCCTCGAGCATCACCAGTCGAGCGATGACAAGGCGCGCGGCGGCTCGAAGATGTTGGCCGATCCCGCGCATTTCATGCTGGACGCCTCGCTACTGCCGCACGAGTACACGCATTCGTGGAACGGCAAGTTCATGCGTCCGGCGGGCCTGTGGCGACCCGACTTCGAGCAGCCGGAAAAACCGAAGCTGTTGTGGGTGTACGAAGGACTCACGGTGTACCTGGGCGACACGCTGACCGCGCGCAGCGGCCTGTGGTCGCCCCAGACTTGGCGCGACGCGCTGGCCTACCGGGCGGCGGTGATGGCGCACCGCACCGGGCGTGCCTGGCGGCCGCTCATTGATACCACCATCGCGGTGGATTACGGCGCCCCGGAAGCCTGGGCCAACTGGCGCCGACAGAACGATTTCTATCGCGAAGGCGAGTTGCTGTGGCTGGCCGTGGACATGCGGATCCGCGATTTGAGCCACGGCAAGCGCAGCATCGATGACTTCGCGCGCGCGTTCTTTGGCATCGACAACGGCAGTTACGTCACGCACACCTACGACTTCGATGACGTGGTGGCCGCGCTCAACAAGGTCCAGCCCTACGACTGGGCGAGTTTCCTGCGCACGTGGGTGGATGGCACGGGCGATGCGGTGCCGCTGCTGTCGGGGATCGCGGCCAGTGGCTGGAAATTGGTCTATACCGATAAGCCGTCCGCCTATCAGAGCGCGCTGGAAAACGTCGGCATGGGCGAGCTGGAGGGCCACGGCGTCAACGCGATGTTTTCCGTCGGCATGTTCCTTGCCACCGATGGCCGGGTCGAGGACGTGTTGTGGCAGGGGCCGTCATTCAAGGCCGGGCTCGCGCCCGGCATGAAACTGGTATCCATCGACGGCCACGCCTGGAGCGCACAGGTGCTGCACGACGCGATCGCGACCGCCCAGAAGAGCAAACAGGCGCTGCAGATCCAGGCGCGCGACGATGGCGCCATCAAAACCTACACGGTGCACTACGACGGCGGCCTGAAGTATCCGCACCTGGTGCGCGAGCAGGGCAAGCCGGAATACCTGAAGGCATTGCTGGCGCCGAAGCCGGTGGGAAGTGGCACGTGAAGGCGCCGGCTTCGCGGCGGCACCATGGATACGCGATGCTGTTGGCGTTGCTGCTGGCGGTCGTGCCGGCGCTTGCGGCCGCTTCCGGCATTCCGCCGGTGGTTTCTGGCGATCCCGACGTGAACGCCGTAGTCGAGATGGTGACCGCGGGGCAATTCCGTGCGGCGGCGACGCGCATCGACGCGGCACTGCGGCGGCCGGACACGTCATCGGATGCGCGCCGCGCGCTCGAATTCCAGCGCGAGCGGATGCAACGCATGCGGCTGGATTTCAGCCTGACGGCCGATGCCGCCAAGACCAAGCTGCGCAAGGACATCCCGAGCCTGACCGACGCCGAGTTCGCGCAGTGGGACGCGCACGGCCTGTTCGAACGCATGGACATCGACGGCCAGCGGCGGTACTTCAACCGCGCGCCGGCCAACCTGTTCCACCTGAGCGAGCAGGCGCGCCGGCTGCGGCAGGGCGAACATGTCGCCTACGCCACCAGCGGCCTGCCGCGCGACATCAACGACAACTATATCGATTTCGATCGCCAGATAATCGCGCAGGCAAAAGCCACGGGCAAAACCAGTGTGTTGCCACAACGCGTGCAGGTAACCCAGACGGTCACCGTCGATGCCGACGCGGTACCCGCGGGCAAGACCGTGCGTGCGTGGATTCCGTACCCGCGCGCGGACAAGGGCCAGCAGGAGGACATCCGGTTCATCGCCAGCCAGCCTTCCGCGCATCAAATTGCGCCGGAGTCGGCGCTGCAGCGCACCGTGTACCTGGAACAACCCGCGCAGGCCGGCAAACCGACGGTGTTCAAGATCACCTACGCGGTCACCTTGTACGCGCAATACCACGCGATTGATCCCGCACGGGTGCAGCCGGAGCCAGTCACGCCGGAGCTGGCGCCGTACGTGGCCGAACGTGCACCCCACGTCGTGTTCACCGGACCGTTGCGGGTGTTCTCGCGGCAGGTGGTGGGCGATGCCACCAACCCGTACGACATCGCGCGACGCATCTACGCCGCCGTGGATGCCATCCCGTGGGCGGGGGCGCGCGAGTATTCCACGATTCCCGACATCAGCGCCTACACCCTGGACGCGGGTCACGGCGACTGCGGCGAGCAGACCTTGCTGCTGATCACGCTGATGCGCATGAATGGCATCCCGGCGCGCTGGCAATCGGGCTGGACGTTCACCGATGGCCAATACAACGACATCCACGACTGGGCCGAGATCTACCTTGCGCCGTATGGCTGGGTGCCGGTGGATGTCACCTACGGACGGCTGGCCTCGGACGATCCGGCGTTGAAGTGGTTTTACCTGGGCGGGCTCGACAACTACCGGATCGCTTTCAACGACGATTTCTCCCAGCCATTCGTGCCAGCCAGGCAGCACTTTCGTTCCGACACCGTCGACTCGCAGCGCGGCGAGGTGGAGTGGGACGGCGGCAACGTGTACTACGACAAGTGGGACTACGATTTCGCTTGGAAGGTTCTGCCCGCGCCGCAGGGCTGAAGCGGGCCTTCCATACATGTGGTCGCCGTTGCGTGGCGGGCGCGCGGTGGATTGGGCCAGTCTGCCGCAGCATCGCCGCGGCCGTCCGATTACACTGGCTTTTTCACTTGCCGCGCGTCTGCGCGCAGTGCCGCCATGAACACGCCGGGCGCGTCGATACCGGATTTGGCTCTGCCGGGGGAACCTGTCCCCGCGGCGGACGTGCTTCGGCGTGCGTTCGACCGCCAGCGCTATGCCTTCGAGCGGGAACCGTATCCCGCGTGGCCGCAGCGCGCCGCCTGGTTGAAAACGCTGCGTGCCTTGCTGCTTGAAAACGATGCCCGCATCTGCGCGGCGATCTCGGCCGACTTTGGTTGCCGTCCGGCGGAAGAGACCCGGCTGCTGGAATTGTTTCCGTCGCTGGGTGCGATCCGGCACGCGCTGAAGCACGCGCGCCGCTGGATGCGCCCGCACCGCCAGCTTGCGGGCTTCTGGTTCCTGCCCGCGCGCACCGAGCTGATGCCGCAGCCGGTCGGCGTCGTCGGCATCATCGTGCCGTGGAATTACCCGCTGTACCTGGCCGTTGGGCCGATGGTGGATGCGCTGGCGGCGGGCAATCGCGTGCTGGTGAAGCTGAGCGAGTACACGCCGAAATTTTCGGCGCTGTTCGCCGATTTGATGGAGCAGTATTTTCCCGACGGCGAAGTGCGCATCGTCAACGGCGACGCCACGGTTGCGGCCGCATTTGCGGCCCTGCCGTTCGATCATTTGCTGTTCACCGGCTCCACCGCGGTGGGACGCAAGGTGATGCGCGCCGCGGCCGAAAACCTGACGCCGGTGACGCTGGAGCTGGGCGGCAAGTCGCCCGCCATCATCGGCCCAGGCGCGCGCTTCGGCCACGCGGTGGAGCGCATCATCTACGGCAAGTGCGTGAACGCGGGACAGACCTGCATCGCGCCCGATTACGTATTGTTGCCGCGTGCGCGGCAACAGGAATTCATCGAACGCGCGCGTGCGGCATTTGCGCGCATGTACCCGGATTTTGGCAAGGACGACCAGTACGCCAGCGCCATCACGCCGCAGCAGCACGCACGCCAGCTGCGGATGCTGGAGCGTGCCGTGGCCGGCGGCGCCACCGCGCATCCATTGGGTACCGCGCGTGATGACGCTGCGCGCCTGTTGCCACCGACGCTGCTGACGGGCGTTGCCCCCGCTGCGGAGGTGATGCGCGAGGAGATCTTCGGGCCGCTGTTGCCACTGGTGCCCTACGACAACCTCGACG
>JAICHS010000193.1 GCA_025924775.1 Rhodanobacteraceae bacterium | reverse complement strand
CGCGAACGCACTCGGGTACGGCCCGAAATAACGGCCCTTCTCGCGCTTGGCGCCGCGGTGGAACACGATGCGCGGAAACGGGTCGGCCGACACGAAGATGTACGGGTAACTTTTGTCGTCGCGCAGCAGGATGTTGTAGTGTGGCTTCAGCGACTTGATCAGCTGCGCTTCCAGCAGCAGCGCCTCGCCTTCGGTGCGCGTCAGCGTCACTTCCATGCGCGCGATCCGCGCCACCATCGACGCCTTGCGCGGGTCGAGGTTGGGCTTCAGGAAGTAGCTGCCGACGCGGTTCCGGAGATGGCGCGCCTTGCCGACATACAGCAGCGCGTCGTCGGCGTCGAACATCCGGTAGACGCCGGGCGAAGTCGTGAGCGTGCGGACGAAGGCCTTGCCGTCGAAGGCCGCGGCAGCGGTTGGCATGGGCACATTTTACCTGCCGCACAGGGCGTGGCCTTGCCGCCGGTCAACCCCATCCGGCACGCGTGGCGGTCACTCGTCCACGGCGACCCGCTCGCAGGTGGCCTGCACGGGATCGATGCGCAGGATCGCATCATCGTTGCGGTCGGCCACCCACAACGCACCCGCGGCAAATGACAGCCCCTGCGGCTCGTGCAACGGGTGCTCGATTGGCAGGGTCGACAACTCGCCGCTGTACGGATCGAGCACGCACAGACGGTCGTTGCAGGTATCGGCGACGTACACGCGGTTGCCCGCGGCGGCGAGCCCGCAGGGAAACGCCAGCCTGGCCTTGCGACCGGTACCATCCTCCCGGCCCGGCTCCCACGGCGAGGAACCCGCCAGCGTGGTCAGCGCTGCGTCCGCGAAGCGCAACCGGCGGATCGCGTTGCCGCCGGCATCGGCCACCAGCAACTGGCCCGGCAACAGCGCCAGCGCGACCGGCTGCGCCAGCGAGGCCTCGCCACCGATGCCGTCGCGCAGGTCGTTGCGGCCATCGCCCGCGAGCGTGGCCACGGACTGCGCGCGCAAATCGACGCGCAGGATCTGGTTCTGGCCACTTGCCGCCACATACAGTGCGTCGCCCTCCACGGCCACGGCGTACGGCGCATTCACCGCCGCGCGCAGGCCCGAGCCCTGCGCTTCGACGTCAGCGTAGGCGGGCCGTCCCGAGCCCAGCACGGTATCGACTTCGCCCGTGTCGAAGCACATCCGGCGCACGCAGTGGTTGCCGGCATCGGCGACGTACAGCGCATCCGGACCCAGGGCCAGCCCCTGCGGCGACTGGAATCCGCAAGCCGCGGCCTGGCCATCCCAGTTGCCGGGCGTGCCCGATCCGAATTGCCGCAGCACGCGGCCATCGTGGCTGCATTCCAGCACGCGATGGTGCCCGCTGTCGCTGACGAACAGGCGCGTGTCGGTGGCCAGCACGTGGGCCGGCGACGCCAGCGGCCCGGCCGCCGGCGTGCGGGTGTTTTCAAGCAGCTCGATCGCGGGGCGCAGGTGGGCGGGCGGCAGGCCCTCCTGCAACTGGACAATCGCGTCCTCGATCTCGGCGCCGCGCCCCTCGCCCACGAAGCGCGCCGCCAGGCCACCGTCGGCATCGATCAGCAGGGTCGTCGGCCACGCCGGAATCCCGTACAACATCCAGGCCAGCCACTCGCGGTCATTGGCGACGGGAGCGCGCAGGCGGTTGCGCTGCAACGCCTTCAGTACCACCGCATCGGGCTGCCGCGAGGTGTAGCGCGGCGTGTGCACGGTCAGCAGCACGAATTCATCCGGGTGCCTTTTTTCCAGTCGCCGTAACTCGGCCAGCAGGTTGGCGCTGGTGATGCTGGCGATGTTCCAGAACACCAGCAACACCACGCGCCCGCGCAATTCCGACAACCGCAGTTGCCCACGACTGTTGACCCAGTTGAGGGCCTCGGGCAGCTCCGGCAGCGGCTCACGCACGCGCCCGGCCTGGAACGGCAAGTCACCGGGAATCATGGTGCGGGACCCCGCAGGCGCAGCGCCAGCGCCGCGACGGCGCGCCGGATCAGGTCCAGCACGTGCACGAAGTCGTCGCGGCCGCCGGTGTAAGGATCGGGTACGTCGCCATCCTCGCCACTGCTGGGCGCGGCCAGGCCCGCCGCAACCAGCAGGCGTTCCGGGGCTGCCACGTCGCGGGGCACGCGCCGGCACAACTCTCCCAGGGTGGCACGATCGACCGCCAGCACCGTCGCGAAATGGTTGAAATCTTCATCATGAAACTGGCGCGCGCGATGACCCGACAGGTCGTAGCCTTCCACACGCGCCACCGCAACCGCACGCGGATCCGCGCCCTGCCCCACGTGCCAGTCGCCCAGTCCCCGCGACGCGACCGGCAGGTGCAGCTGCAGTTTTCCGAACTCCGTGCGCGCCACGTACTCGGCCGTCGGCGAACGGCAGATGTTGCCAAGGCACACGAACAGGACGCCGGGTGGCGGCCGGATCACGGCAGCGGCGCCTGTTCGGCCAGCGCGCGCTCGGCACGCGCAAGGTCTTCGGCGGTATCCACGCCCGGCGGAAACGGCTCCGGTGCCAGGCGCACCGCGATCGCGTGGCCGTGCTCCAGCGCACGCAATTGTTCCAGCGATTCGGCTTGTTCCAGCGGCGTCCGCGGCAGGCGCGCGAAGGCCTTCAGGAACCCGGAGCGATACGCATAGATGCCGATGTGGCGCAGCACCTCGACGCCCACCGGGATCGCCGAGCGGTCGCGCGCCAACGCGTCGCGCGCCCACGGCATCGGCGCGCGCGAAAAGTACAGCGCGTGCCCACGCAGGTCGCGTACCACTTTCACGCAGTTGGGATCGAACCACAGCGCGGCGGATTCGACGGGCGTGGCCAGGGTCGCCATGTCGGCGCCGTCCGCGACCAGTGCGTCCGCCACGCAACGGATGCCGGCGGGCGGCGCGAACGGCTCGTCCCCCTGCAGGTTCACGACCACCGTGGCGTCGGGCCAGCCAAGTTTATGTGCGCATTCGGCCAGCCGGTCGCTGCCGCTGGCGTGGTCCGCGCGGGTCATGCACACCTCGATGTCGCTGCCCGCGAGCGCAGTGGCGATGCGTGCGTCGTCGGTTGCGACCACCACCTGCGCCGCGCCGGCCGCACGTGCGCGCTGCGCAACATGGACGATCAACGGCTTGCCGGCCAACAGCCGCAGCGGTTTGCCCGGCAAGCGGGTGGACCCGTAGCGCGCGGGAATCGCCACGATGAAATCGTGTGCGGCGCTCACGCGCCACCCGCAAGAATATGCCGGCCCCGGAACCTGCCGGCCCGCGTCATTGGTGTCACGCCGAACCCTCCGCCACGTCCGCACCGGACGAGCCATCGCGAACAAGGGTAACCCGAACGCAGGCTGCGGCCAGTGTCCGCGTATCGACGCAGTGCCAGATGCCCGCCACGGCGCCCGCACGCCAATCCGAGGCAAGCGCCGGCAGCACCACTTCCACGTGCGTCAGGTTGCGCGCCAAAGGGTGGCTGACCAGCAACGCCAGGGCCGCGTCCCCGGCCAACCCGGGCAGCTCTACTGCGCGTTGCGGCACCAACATCTCGCCGGTGGTCGTCACCGGGCGCACCCCCGCCGCGCGCGCGGTATGGTGCAACAGTTCCACGCCCAGCACCACCCGCTCGGCTTCCGACCGCAACCAGCGGATCACGCCGACCATCCAGCCACGCTCGTCCGCGGCGTCGGCCACGGGCGCGAGTCCAACGACCTCCCCGATCCGCAGGCGCGCACCATCGTCGGCCTGCAGGCGCAAGCGGTAGCCGCCCTCGCCCTGGTCCAGCACTTCCCCCCGCAACACCGGGGGGCGGGCGCTGTCGCTGGACGCAAGCCAGGCCGATGTCAGTTCGTGCTGGCCGACCGTAATGGCTTCGCCATGCACCTGGCGGATGAACGTCGCGAAATCCAGGTCGCCGGCCAGCGCGTAGTGCAGCGCGTGCATGCCGACCACCAGGTCCAGCGCGTGCGTGGCCGGAAGCCGCCGGTGCCCGCGCGCGGGGTTGAGCCAGCTGTCCCGCAACCGCCGCAGGAATGTGGTATCCACCGTAACCGCGCCGCCGCCCGGCCGTGGCAAGTCGACGTGCCCGCCAGCGTCCGGCGCCGCCGCCATGCGTTCGTCGAATGCCCGTGCCGCCGGCTGCACGTCGATCATCAGCAGGTCCGCGCCCTCCTGCTCGCGGTCTTCGGGGAGATAACCCGGCCCGGCGTCCGCACCGGTGGCGACGCTTGCGTCACCGGCACCGCCACGAACCAGCATGCACTGGTCAGCCACGCACGCGATCACCGCTTCGGCCTGCCGCAATTCCCGCATCGAAAACCCATAGGGATTGCTCATGGCCAGCAACAGCGCCTGCGCATACGCAGCACGCGCGGACACCACGCCATCCGATCCGGCGGCTCCACCGCTGGCCTGACTGGCCAGCCCGGCCTCGACCGCAAACAAGTACAACGCGTGGATTTGCCGCCAGACTCCTGAGGGCGGCGACTGGTACTGCCGATAGGCCCAGACCAGCGCGCGCCCGGCATGTTGCAAGCCCGCCACGATTGCGCTGGCGGCCAGTTTGCCCTTGAACATCGGGGGCTTGCCCGCGGGTGCACACAACTCGTGCACACCGGCGGCATAGTTGCACGCCAGCTTCCACTCCAGCCGTTGCGCGGTGGCGGCACGCTCGGCGCTGGCGGCCGGCAGCGGGTGGGCCTCGATGCCCAGTTGCCGTTCGATGCCCTGCGCGAGGCTGGTGACGGGGCGCTGCAAATGCGCCAACGCCGCAATCCGTTCACCCCCTGACCACGTCCCCGCGAGCACGCCGTCCAGCAGGCGCTCCAACTCGGGCAGCGCCTGCGCAGGATTGGCCAGCGGCACGCCCGCCACGGCGGTGCGCACGCCTTTCTCGCTGACACGCCGCGTGCGGCCTTCCGGCCGGCGCGGGGGCAGGTCATCGACCAGGCGTTGGTAAGCATCCATCCGGGTCGACCTTGCCCCAGGGGTTTCCGCGTTCAT
>JAICHS010000192.1 GCA_025924775.1 Rhodanobacteraceae bacterium | reverse complement strand
GAATACGCCTATGCCGTGCAGAACAAGCTCGGCTACGCGCGCATGAAGAACGCCGCCGGCAAGGTGGTCAGCCCCGAAACCGCCAGCTTCCAGGCCGCCGCCGCGACCGCCGACTGGTCGCACGCCAAGAACTTCAATCTGCTGATGACCAACGCGCCCGGCGCCGCCGCATGGCCGATCACCGCGACTTCGTGGGTCATCATGTACAAACAGCCCAGGAACGCGGCGAACTCGAAGGTGGCGTTCGACTTCTTTCGCTACGCGTATACCGACGGCAAGGCCGCGGCCACCGCACTCGATTACGTGCCGCTTCCCGCCAGCCTCGTGAACCAGATCGAGAACTACTGGAAGACCGAGTTCAAGCAGTAATGCATGCCTGAGTCCTCCCCCTCCGGACACGGTCAGGGGCCATGGATGGCCCCGCCTTGAACAACGACAAACGTTCCCTGCACTGAAGATTCCATGCCATCGAATCCCGCCATTGCCGTAATCCGCAACGCCGACCAGCGCAGCCGTGCCGATGCACGTCACGACGTATGGTTTCGCGGCCTGCTCAAGGCGTGTGCGCTGCTGGTGCTGGTCGCACTGCTGGGTGCCGCGTTTTCGACCCTGTGGGGTGGACGCGAGGTGCTGTTCGGGCAGGGCCTGCATTTCCTGACCAGTGACGCCTGGAATCCGGTCTCCGGCGATTACGGCGCGCTGGCGCCCATCTTCGGCACCCTGGTGACGTCGATCATCGCGCTCATCCTTGCGGTGCCATTGAGTTTCGGCATCGCGTTGTTCCTCACTGAAATCGCGCCCACCTGGCTACGCGGCCCGGTTGCCACTGCGATCGAACTGCTGGCCAGCATCCCGTCGATCATCTACGGCATGTGGGGCCTGTTCGTATTCGTGCCGTTCATGGCGCGCGTCGAGCCCGGCCTTTCTGCCACGCTGGGCCGCATTCCCTTGCTCGGCAAACTGTTCGAAGGGCCGCCGATCGGCTTGGGCCTGCTCACCGCGGGCATCGTGCTGGCGGTGATGATCCTGCCATTCGTCTCCTCGGTGATGCGCGAGGTGTTCCAGACCGTGCCGAACCGGCTCAAGGAATCGTCCTATGCGCTTGGTTCAACGACGTGGGAAGTCGTGTGGGACATCGTGCTGCCGTACACGCGCTCGGCGGTGATCGGCGGCATCTTCCTCGGATTGGGCCGTGCGCTTGGCGAAACGATGGCGGTGACCTTCGTGCTCGGCAACGCCTACAACATCACGTCCTCGCTGCTGATGCCCGGCACTTCGATCTCATCAAGCATCGCCAACGAATTCAACGAGGCCGTCGGCACGCATCGCTCGGCACTGATCGCGCTGGGCTTCCTGCTGTTCGTGGTTACTTTCATCGTGCTGCTGGTCTCACGCCTGATGTTGCGCCAGCTGGCGCGTCGGGAGGGCGCATGATGGCGCTCGACATCTACGCCCGGCGGCGCGCCACCAACGTGGTGGCCATGCTGCTGAGCGGTTTGGCGGCCGCGGTGGGCCTCGCGTTCCTGATCTGGATCCTGTGGATCACGGTGAAGAACGGCCTCAGCGCCATGGATTTCAAGCTGTTCACCAAGATCACCGCCTATGCCGACGAAGGCGGCCTCGCCAACGCCATCGTCGGCAGCCTGATCATGGACATGATCGCGCTCGCGATCTGTGCGCCGGTGGGGGTCCTGGCCGGCACCTTTCTCGCCGAGTACGCAAATCGCACCAGGCTTGGCGCCGTCATCCGCTTCCTGAACGACATCCTGCTGTCGGCGCCGTCGATTGTGTTGGGCCTGTTCGTGTACGTGATCATCGTGTTGCCGATGTCAAACCTTACCCATGGTGCGGTGTCGTTCTCGGGCCTGGCGGGTGCCATCGCACTGGCGCTGATCGGCCTGCCGGTGATCGTGCGCACCACCGACGAGATGCTGCAACTGGTGCCGGGCACCTTGCGCGAAGCGGCGCTGTCGCTGGGCATTCCGCAGTGGAAGCTGACGGTACAGGTGCTGATGCGTGCGGCCGTATCCGGCATCGTGACCGGCGTGTTGCTGGCGTTGGCGCGGCTCGCCGGCGAAACGGCGCCGCTCTTGTTCACGGCCTTCGGCAACAATTTCATGGTTGCCAACCCCCTGGACAAAATGGCAAGCATTCCGGTGGCGATCTACCAATACACCAACGATCCCAACCCGGCGCTGCACGCGATTGCCTGGGCTGGCGCGTTGCTGATCACGCTGTTCGTGCTGCTGCTCAGTTTGTCCGCGCGCTGGTATCTGCATCGTCACCAAGTCACCCATGACTGAGGGCACCACTTTGCTCAACCCACCTCCCGCGTCCGCGCAGACGGTTGCCGTCACCGTTGCGCCACCGCCCAAGCTGACGGTGCGCAACCTGAATTTTTTCTATGGCGACACGCAGGCGCTGAAGGACATCGGCCTCGATATACCGGAAAAGCGGGTCACTGCGATCATCGGCCCGTCCGGTTGCGGCAAGTCCACCTTGCTGCGCGTGTTCAACCGCATATACGCGATCTATCCGAATCAGCGCGCACTCGGCGAGGCGATCCTGGATGGCGAGAACATCCTCGACGCCGGTTATCCCGTCCACAAACTGCGCAGCAAAATCGGCATGGTGTTCCAGAAACCGGTGCCGTTCCCGATGACGATCTTCGAGAACATCGCCTGGGGCATCCGCCACCACGAGAAACTGTCGAAGTCAGAAATGGACGGCCGCGTCGAGCAGGCGTTGCGCCGCGCCGCGCTGTGGGACGAGGTGAAGGATAAGCTGAAGCGCAGCGCGCTCGGGCTGTCAGGCGGGCAGCAGCAGCGGCTGTGCATCGCGCGTAGCGTCGCGCTGAAGCCGGAAGTGCTGTTGCTGGACGAACCCACCTCAGCGCTCGACCCGATCGCGACCGGCCGCATCGAACAATTGATCGAAGAGCTCAAGCATGATTACACGATTGTGATCGTCACCCACAACATGCAGCAGGCCGCGCGCGTGTCCGACCGCACCGCCTTCATGTACCTGGGCGAGCTGGTGGAATTCGACGAGACCGAAATAATCTTCACCAAGCCGGCCAAGCGGCAGACCGAAGATTATATTTCCGGACGGTTTGGGTGAGTTGCCGCGCTTGCGCGATGCGGGTGGCGCATCGCGTGCGTCAACGAACGCCCGAGCAGGACGCGAGGGCCGGAGCCACTTGGCGAGATCAGGACGATCGAGCCTGGTGGCACTGTCCCGGATTGTTGTTTGTCTGATGGCGGGCATGCAACGTGGATCCCGGCCTTCGTCGGGACGACGAGCAAACACGCAGATTGAATGTCTGAAATGACTCGGGAAATCACATGATCACACAGCCCCACGACCACCTCGTGAAAAGCTACGACGAGGAAATGTCCCGCCTGACCGGCGAGATCGCCGCGATGGGCGAACTCGCGGCCAAGCAACTGGAAGGCGCCATGGATGCGCTGGGCAAGCGCGACAGCAAGGCGGCCCAGCGCGTCGCGGACAACGACGATGCGATCGACGACCAGGAACGCCGGATCAGTGGCGACGTGTTGCGTTTGATTGCGTTGCGCCAGCCGATGGCACGCGACTTGCGCGAGGTGCTCGCCGCCCTGCGGATCGCTTCCGACATTGAGCGTATCGGCGACTATGCCACCAACGTCGCACGGCGATCGATGACGCTGAACCTCTCCGCGCCCGTACCACTCGTGGGCAGTCTCGGACCCATGGCGAGGATGGCTTGCAGGCAGGTGCGCGAATCGATGCGGGCCTACGTCGCGCAGGATACCGAGCTGGCGTATTCCGTATGGGAACGCGATGCCGACCTGGATGCCCTCTATACCGCGCTGTTCCGCGAACTGCTTACGTACATGATGGAAGACCAGCGCAGCATCACGGCCTGCACGCACCTGCTGTTCATTGCCAAGAACATCGAACGCATCGGTGACCACGCGACCAACATCGCCGAGAACATCTGGTTCGTGGTACGCGGCGAGACGCTCAACGCGCCGCGCGCCCGGCGCGACCTGACTTACGATCCTTGATCGGCAGGCGTCTGTCACCGCGCGGTGATCCCGAGGGAGGCGCGGTGCGGTCGTGTCCGGTTTCCGTGTTGGCGATGGCCTGACCCATGACCGGTGGATTCGTGCTTGGCGCACGCCCTGGGTTGCGGTAGAACGGTGCTTTCCGATTGCGGAGTCATCGTGGAAACTATTCCCGACGATGCAACGTTGCGCCGCAGTGCCGAGCAGGTTGCCGAAACCTTGCGCGCCAAGCGCGCAATGCTGGCGACCGCCGAGTCCTGCACCGGAGGCTGGATCGCCAAGGCCTGCACCGATCTCGCCGGCAGCTCCGAGTGGTTCGAATCGGCGGCGGTGACCTACAGCAACCGCGCGAAGCAGGCGCTGCTGGGCGTCACCTCGGCCACGCTTGAACGCCATGGCGCGGTCAGCCGTGAATGCGCGCTGGAAATGGTGGCGGGTGTGCTGGCGCGCTTCGAAGCGAGCGTGGCGGTGGCGGTCACCGGGATCGCGGGGCCCGGCGGCGGCACGCCGGAGAAACCGGTCGGCACAGTCTGGATCGCATGGCAGCGGCGCGGCCACGAGGCGCTGGTTGAACGCCGCCGGTTCGATGGTGACCGCGATGCCGTGCGCCGCCAGACGGTTGCCGTCGCCCTGGAAGGCGTTCGGAGGATTCTGCGTGTGTAGCCGCCATAGGAAATTCCTTACGGAGTGAGGCGGCCTGCGCCGCTGTTCGCAAGCGGGTGGTGTGGAATAATGGCAACGTCATCGCGATGGCGTGGTCTCAACCCATGAGAACCACTCCCGCGACACTTCACTCAGCACGATCAATCGAGGGTTGCACGATGGACGACAACAAGCGCCGCGCACTGGCTTCCGCACTGGGCCAGATCGAGAAACAGTTCGGCAAGGGCGCAGTGATGCGCATGGGCGATCGCACCGCCGAAGCCATCGACACGGTTTCCACGGGCTCGCTGGGCCTCGACGTCGCATTGGGCGTCGGCGGCCTGCCGCGCGGGCGCGTGGTGGAAATCTACGGTCCGG
>JAICHS010000191.1 GCA_025924775.1 Rhodanobacteraceae bacterium | reverse complement strand
GCTTGCTCTTTCGCTTGGAGACGGGTTTCTTGCGCGGCGACTGTTTGAGCTTCTCGGCGACATCCGCGGCACCGCCGCTGCGGCCGGCGGCCTTGACGGTGCTTGCGACCATGGCCTTGTCGAGCAGGTCATCGGCTTCGATGTCCGCAACGAAGCCGTCCTTGTCCTTGATCAGGAACCATGCGGGCTGGCGTTCCTTACGATGGCTGCGAACCAGATGCCAGCCACCGCGCAATCGCTCACCGAAGAGTTCGAACCGGAGGTGTCCCTTCTGAAGTTGCGCCTCGGCGTCGCCCGAAGTCGCCCATACCCCCGTGTCGAAAAGATCCACATGGCCGGCGCCATAGCCGTCGGGAATGTCCCCTTCGAACGCCGCATAGGACACCGGGTGGTCCTCGACCTCGACGGCAAGGCGTTTCACTTCCGGGTCGTAGCTCGGGCCTTTGGGGCAGGCCCAACTCTTCAGCACATCGCCGACTTGCAAACGCACGTCATAGTGACGGCGAGAGGCATGGTGGAGCTGCACCACAAACAAAGGCCGCGCGCCAAGCTTGACCGAGCCTTCAGGCTGAGGTTCGGGGGTCCGATCAAACCGCCGCTTGCGCCGGTAACTCTGAAGGCTCACGTCCTTCTCTTGAGTTCCTTCTCCACATCGTCAGCCATTGCGCCAACTTTGTCCACCGCACGCTTCAGATCGTCTTCCGACACTCCAAATTTCTTGGACCAGTAGTCGAGTTCGTAGCGCTCATTCACGTTTATACGCGAGCGATCCTGCGGTCCTTGCTTGCTTTTGTCGTCTGCCATGACGCGCTCCTTGGTCGATATCTGCCAATGATTCTGCAGACATCCCTGTGAATGGAAAGCGAAGCCGTTGTGGACATCTGGTGACGCGCAACTTCGAATCGCGCGGAGGTTCTGAAGCGATGTCCGTAGCTGTGGAACACCACGATGAGCTCGCCCCGATCCCGCGCGAACAATGTCAACTCACTTGGCGGCGCTCCTGACGCTCCCACGGCGGCGGATCGCCAAGCTTCTCGATCAGGAAATCGGTGAACGCACGCACGCGCGGTGGCACCAACCGACGTTGCGGCATCACCGACCAGACGCTGCTTTCTGGCAGCGTGTAGCCCGGCAGCACCACTTCCAATCGGCCGTCCGCCAGCTCCTTGTGCACGTGCCACAGCGAGTGCAAGGCGATGCCCTGTCCGGCGAGTACTGCATCGCGGATCAATTCGCCCAGCGTGGTTTCGAAACGTCCCTTCACGCGCGTCATGTGCTCGCGACCGCGCCGATCGATGAGCCGCCACACGTCCTGCACACCATTGCGACCGGTCAACAGCAAACACTCATGCCGCGCCAGATCGGCAGGCGTGCGCGGACGGCCGTTTCGATCGAGATAAGCCGGCGCAGCACACAGCAGACGTCGATTGCTGGCCAATGGCCGCGCCACCAGGCTCGAATCGTCCAGTCGGCCGATGCGAATCGCCAGATCGAAACCTGCACCGACCACATCCACCAGTTCGTCGGAAAGATGTGCAAACAGGCGCAGCTTTGGATATCGCGCCAGGAATTCAGGCAGCAGCGGCGAGACGTATTCGCGACCGAAGCCGGCCGACATCGTGACGCGCAAGGTGCCTGACACACCGGTCGCACCTTCGCGCAATCCGGTGGTGAGTGCATCCAGATCCTCGACCAGCACGCGCCCTTGCTCAGCCAGCAGGCGGCCCTCCGGCGTCGGGTGCAGCCGCCTGGTGGTCCGTTGCAGCAGGCGCACGCCCAGCCGACGTTCCAGTCGTTGCACCCGCTGGCTGGCCACCGCCACGGAAAGATCGAGGCTGCGCGCCGCTGCGCTGATCGAGCCCTGATCCAGCACCCGCAGGAACAGGGAAAGATCGTCGAGGTGGTCCACGATTCTCAATGATTCGTTGAAGATGAATCAGCATACTGGCGGTTTCTTGTGAAGACGCAAGTGTCTAGGCTGCACGCTTTCCGCTGGAGCGTTCACGCCATGGTTTCCGCCTCACGCACTCCGCCCGCGCTGTACGCGCTGGCCGTCGGCGCCTTCGGCATCGGCACCACCGAATTTCTGCCCATGGGCCTGCTGCCGCAGATCGCCACCGATCTGCAGGTGAGCATCGCGGTCGCAGGGCTGCTGATTTCCGGCTATGCCTTCGGGGTGTTCGTCGGCGCCCCGCTGATCACGCTGGGAACCAGGCGCTGGTCGCGCAAGACGGTGCTGCTGGCCCTGATGGCCACCTTCACGTTGGGCAACCTGCTCAGCGCGCTGGCCAGCGACTACACCATGTTGATGGCAGCGCGCATCGTGACCTCGCTTGCGCACGGCACCTTCTTCGGCGTGGGCTCGGTCGTGGCCACCTCGCTGGTGGAGCGCGACCGCCAAGCCTATGCCATTGCCACCATGTTCAACGGCCTGGCCTTGGCCACGTTGCTGGGGGTGCCGGCCGGTGCCTGGCTGGGCCTGCACTTCGGCTGGCATGCGCCGTTCTGGGCGGTTTCGGCCATTGGTGTGGCTGCCATCGCCGCGCTGATGTGGTTGGCGCCGGACATTCGCGAAGACGCCAAACCGGTCGCGCTCGCTACCGAGCTGCGCGCGATCGCCGGCGCTCCGGTACTGCTGGGGCTTGCCACGACCGTGTTCGGCTTCGCCGGGGTGTTCGTGATCTACACCTACATCGCGCCGATGCTGACCCAGGTCACCGGCTTTGCCGACTCGGCGGTGTCGCCGATCCTGCTGACGTTCGGCGTTGGCATGCTGATTGGCAATCCGCTCGGCGGCCGACTGGCCGATCGTCGCTTGATTCCGGCGTTGCTCGGCACGCTTGCGGCACTGGCTGTGGTGCTTGGCGGGTTCGCACTGGTGCTGGACAACCGCGTGCTGATGGTTCTGTTCACCGCATTGCTGGGCGCCGCCATGTTTGCCACCGTGGCGCCGCTGCAACTGTGGGTGATGCAAAAGGCCGCCGCCGCCCCGAGCCTGGCCTCCAGTCTCAACATCGGTGCTTTCAACCTCGCCAATGCGCTTGGCGCGTGGCTGGGCAGCGAAACCATCGCGCGTGGGTTCGGCCTCTCCGCGCTGCCGTGGGTGGCGGCGCTGGTCACTGTGATCGGCATTGCGTTGGCGCTGTTTACGGTGCGCAGCGAACGTCGGCGCACCGTCCGCAGTTCCCTGGCCTGTCCGCAGGTCTGAATCTCTCTCGCCGTTGAAACCATCCGCACCGCTGCATCAGGAAAAGCATGAACACGAGAACACGTCGCTGGACTGGCCTGCTCGCGGCCTTGTTGACGATGGCCGGCATCGCCCAGCCGTCGCACGCCGCACCGGAACAGGTTCAAGCACAAGCACAGCCCGCTTGGATTAACACCTGGATAGCCAGCCCGGAAGCACGCTGGAACGGCGACTTTCCCCTGCCCACCAATCTGCCACACCAACTTTGGGACCAGACGGTGCGTCAGGTCGCGCGGGTCAGCATCGGCGGCTCACGCGTGCGTATCCTGTTGTCGAACGCCTATGGCACACACCCTCTCAAGATCGGTTCGGCAGATATCGCCTTGTCGCGGAAAGATGCCTCGATCGTGCCCGGCAGTGACCGCGTCCTGACCTTCGGTGGCAAGACGTCGGTGGTCATTCCGCCTGGCGCGCCGATGCTCAGCGACCCTGTCGACCTGGACGTTGCCGCCTTGTCGCACCTTGCCGTCAGCCTGTATCTGCCTGATCCCACGGCGCCGGCCAGCTTCCACTGGGATGCACGCCAGACCGCTTATGTCGGGGCCGGCAATCAGACCGCGGCGACGTCACTGAAGGTCGACTCCACCCTGACCACGCGCGTGTTCCTGGCCGCCATCCAGGTAGAAGCCGCACCCGGGACGCGCACGGTGGTGGCGATCGGCGATTCGATCACCGATGGCGACGGCGCCACCATGGATGCCGACGCGCGCTGGCCGGATTTTCTCGCGCAACGACTGGCGCCCCGCGACGTGGCCGTGCTCAACGCCGGCATTTCCGGCGGCCGCATGCTGCGCGACAAAATGGGTGTGAACGCGCTCGCGCGCTTCCAGCGCGACGTGCTGGCACAACCTGGCATCTGCGCGGTGATCGTGTTGATGGGCATCAACGATATCGCCTGGAAGGACACGCCGCTGGCCTTGTCCGACGAATCGACCACCGCCCAGGATCTGATCGCCGGCTACCAGCAGTTGATCGCGCGTGCCCACGCGCGCGGGGTGCGCATCATCGGTGCCACCCTGACGCCCTTCGAAGGCGCGCTCGAAGATACGCCGATGCGCGATTACTACAGCGCCGGCAAGGAACGCATCCGGCAACAGGTCAACGACTGGATTCGCCACAGCGGCGCATTCGATGCGGTCATCGATTTCGATACCATCCTGCGCGACCCGGCGCATCCGACCCGGCTGCTGCCTGCATACGATTCCGGCGACCATCTGCACCCGGGCGATGTCGGCAATCGCGTCATGGCCGAGGCGATCGACCTGCATGCCCTTCTCGGTGAGTGAGCGGCGAGCCCTTGCTGGCTTCACTTGCCACAACACACGAACGACGGAGACTTCGATGAGTGATTCGAGTTACCTGCTCGACAATCGAAAACAGGAGGCCGCCGAACGTCTGGTCTTGTTGTCGGCGTTGTTCGATCCCGTTTCGCTGCGGCAATTCGATGCTTGTGGCATGCGTTACGACTGGCGATGCTGGGAAGTGGGCGCTGGTGGCCCCACGCTGGTACGAAAGATTGCAGAACGCGTTGGCGATACAGGCCGTGTATTGGCGACCGATATTGACGCTTCCTGGGCCAAAGAGGCCACATCCCACAACATCGAAGTGCGCATCCATGACGTTGCGCAGGATCCTCCACCCGACGGAGGGTTCGATCTGGTACACGCCCGCCTCGTATTGGTCCACCTTCCGGAACGGGAGCGTGCATTCCGGAACATGCTGTCCGTCCTGAAACCGGGCGGCTGGCTGGTGCTGGAAGATGCCGACCCCGCGCTTCAACCTTTGAGCTGCATCGATGCGTACGGCCCCGAACAGGAATTGGCCAATCGGATCAGGCAGGGT
>JAICHS010000190.1 GCA_025924775.1 Rhodanobacteraceae bacterium | reverse complement strand
TCCGGCGGCGAGGACCGCGCCGCGCGCATCGAGCTGCTGCGCCACGAAGTGGCGGAACTGGACCGCTGGGCCCTGCCCGCCGAAGCGCTGGCCGAGCTGGACGCCCAGCACAAGCGCCTGGCCAACGCCGGCAAGTTGGCCGAGGGCGCATCCGGATTGTCCGAACGACTGGACGGGGATGGCGAATACGCGGCCGCGCGCATCGTCGCGCGCGCGCAATCGGAACTCGCGCGGCTGGCCGAACTGGATCCATCGTTGCAGGCCACGGCGGACGCGCTGGATGGCGCCCGCATCCAGTTGGGCGAGGCCGCCGGCACCCTTGCGCACTACGCACAGAATCTGGACCTTGACCCCGAGCGCTACGCCGAGGTGGACGGCCATCTGACCGCGCTGCACGACCTGTCGCGCCGACACCACCTGCCCGTGGCCGAATTGCACGCCCACGCGACGACCCTGCGCGAGGAGCTGCAGGCCCTGGAGGATTCCGGCGAAGCGCTGGCAAAGCTCGCCAGCGAGCGCAAGCAATGCTTCACCGACTACGGCCAGGCCACCGTCGCGTTGTCGAAACAGCGCACGCTGGCCGCGGGCAAGCTTGGCAAGGCGGTCACGGGGTTGATGGGCGAGCTCGGTATGGCCGGCGGCGCATTCGCGGTGGACCTGCAGCCGCAGTTCTCCGGCGAACCCGATCCGCAGGGCCGCGAGCGCTGCGAATTCACCGTCAGCGCCAACCCGGGCATGCCGCTGCGCCCGTTGCGCAAGGTTGCCTCGGGCGGCGAACTGTCGCGTATCGGCTTGGCCATCGAGGTTGCGGCGCTGGGCACCGACGCCGTCGGCACCATGGTGTTCGACGAGGTTGATGCCGGCATCGGCGGCGCGGTCGCCGAAACGGTCGGCGCCAAGCTGCGTGCACTCGGCGCGCGCTGCCAGGTGCTGTGCGTGACCCACCTGCCGCAGGTCGCGGCGCAAGGCCACGCACACCTGTCGGTGGCCAAGGCGGTCGCGGGCAAATCCACGCACACCCACATCAGCGTGCTGGACGCGAAAGGCCGCAGCGAAGAGCTGGCACGCATGCTAGGCGGCGTCGAGATCGACAAGGAAACCCGTGCGCACGCGAAGCGGATGCTGGAGAAAGCGCAGGTGCCCTGACCGGACGCGCCCGATCTGACACTGTGTTCGGGTTGCGGTATGCTCGCGCAAGCAAGTGGCGCGGGGGCAACATGCCGGACTCGTCGCAGGCGTCCTCTTTCGAAAGACTCTGGTCGGAGCTCCGTCGCCGCCGCGTAATCCGCGTGGTGGTGGTCTACGTGATCGTGGGCTGGGTCATCATCGAGGTCGCGGCGACCATGCTGCCTGGCCTCAATCTGCCCGGGTGGACCGTCACGTTCGTGATCGCGCTGGTGGTCTTGGGGTTTCCCGCCGCGGTGGTCATGGCCTGGTTGTTCGACCTCGGCCCGAATGGGGCAATGCGAACCCCTGCCATCAACCCGTCCCCGCTACCAACCACGGCCGTGGACACCGCGACACCTCTGGCAGCGCGCGACCCCGTCGCCGCGCATTCCGCGCATGCAGCGGGGACCGCCGCGACACCCCACCCGGAAGCACCGCAACCACCCAGCAGGTCCAATCCTGGCCACCGCAGCATCGCGGTGCTGCCGTTCGTCAACATGAGCGGCGCCCCCGACAACGAATACTTCAGCGACGGGATCTCCGAGGAAATCCTTAACCTTCTTTGCAAACTGCCGCAGTTGAAAGTGGCCTCGCGGACATCCGCGTTCGCGTTCAAGGGCAAGGAGGCGAGCATTCCAGCCGTCGCCAGGGAATTGAACGTCGGCACGGTGCTGGAAGGCAGCGTACGCCGCGCCGGCGACCGGGTGCGCATCACCGCCCAGTTGATCGATGCCGACAGCGACACGCATCTGTGGTCGGAAACCTACGATCGCGAGATGAAGGACGTGTTCGCGATCCAGGACGACATCGCCCACAGCATCGTCAAGGCACTGCAGGTGACGTTGACGCCCAAAGAACGGCGCGCCATGCAATTCGTCGCGACCTCCGATCCCGAGGCCTACGACTATTACCTGCGCGGCCGCAGCTACATGTACTCGATGGCCCGCCGCGACTACGAACACGCCATACGCATGTACGAACAGGCGATCGCCGTCGATTCCAAATACGCACTGGCCTACGCCGGCATGGCGGACGCTTATTCGATGCTGTACCGCTACGCCGAGGCGAGCACGGAAAACGCCACGCGTGCCAACCGGGCCAGCGAACAGGCGCTGGCACTGGATGTGGATTCGGCGGAGGCCCATGCCTCGCGCGGACTGGCGTTGTTCATCCGCGAAAACTACACCGAAGCGCAACAGGAATTCGACGCGGCAATCAACCTCAACGCCAACCTGTTCGAGGCCTATTACTACTTCGGGCTGGCATGTTCTTCGGCCGGTGACTACGAAAAGGCGGCGCAACTCTACCTCAGAGCCATGGAAGTCAACCCTGCCGATTACCAGGCGCCCGTCTTCCTTGCGCAGGCGTATGCATCGCTCGGGCGGAAACAGGACGAGATGAAAACGCGCCTCGGCTTGCTGAATACGGTCGAGCGCCATCTGAAGCTGAATCCGCACGACACCCGTGCGCTGCAAATCGGCGCCAACAATCTCTACCAGGTGGGCGAGAAACAAAAGGCCCTCGCAATGGCCGAGCAGGCCCTGGTCCAAGGGCGCGACGAACCGGTGGTGCTCTACAACGGCGCGTGCTTCTACGCGATGCAAGGCGAAAAGGATCGCGCCCTCGACTTGCTGGAACAGGCCGTCAGGCTCGGATGGGGAGACCGCGCATGGATGGAGCACGACAGCGAACTCGAGTCGCTGCACGCCAACCAGCGCTTCGAAGCCCTGCTGGCGAAGATCCAATAACGCTGGTGGAGCCTATTTCTTTTTCTTGGGCCGCACGTACAGCACCAGCGAATGGTCGGCGATCTCATAGCCGTGTTGCGCGGCGATTTCGCGTTGCAGCTTTTCGATGTCCTCGTTCACGAACTCGATGACCTTGCCGGTGGTCACGTCGATCATGTGATCGTGGTGCTGGCCACGGTCCAGCTCGTACACGGCCTGCCCGCCCTCGAAGTTGTGCTTGATGGCAAGACCGGCGGCTTCGAACTGGGTGAGCACGCGATACACCGTCGCCAACCCGATGTCCTCGGAGCCCTCCAGTAGCAGCTTGTAGATGTTTTCGGCGGTCAGATGCTCGTGGCTGTTCTCCAGGATCTCCAGCACGCGGATACGCGGATGGGTCACCTTCAACCCGGCGTTACGCAGATCCTGCGATTCCATACCTGAACTCCGATGGCGGCGTGGTGTCTTACGATCCGTCCTTGAACGCCGCTAGTGTATCATTCGCTGTTCCCCGCCAAACCGATGACGATGCGCAAGACGATTCCCGCCCTCCTGCTCGCCGGTGCCAGCGTCCTGACCCTCGGCGCCTGCCACGTGATCTACAAGCCCGACGTCCAGCAGGGCAACCTGCTGATCGGCAAGAACGTCAGCGAACTGAAACCCGGCCTGACCAAGCAGCAGGTGGTCGCGCTGCTGGGTTCGCCCTCGGTGGTCAGCCCGTTCGATGCCAACCAGTGGAACTACGTCGCCACCATGCAGCGCCGCGGCGGCGCCATCAAGGAGCGCACGCTCACCCTGTACTTCGACAACGACACCCTGGTGCGTACCGACGGCAACTTCATGAAGGAAACGCCCCAGGAACTGCTGCGGGAAAGCCACAAGTACGGCCCGCTGTATCCCAGCAACCTGACCAAGCAACAGCAGAAGGAGCTGGAACAGAAGCAGAAGCAGGGGGGTGGCTGAGCCGACGCGCTTGCGATCTGACAGTGGCAGATCGCGCACGTTCGAACGCCCGAGGCAGAACGCCGAGGGCCGGGTTGCCTGGCGAGCGCCGGGCGCGCGAGTCTGGCAACGGTTGTCGCGTCTGCGCTATGTTTTTCCCGCCCTTCGCCGCCGCGCTTCCTTCGGGTCGATCTTGAGCGGCCGGTAGATTTCCACGCGGTCGCCATCGCGCAAGCGGCTGGCCCGTGTGGCCTTGCGCGAGAAGATGCCGACGCGATCTGCGCGGATGTCGATGTCCGGACGCGCGGTCTGGATGCCGGACCGGTCGATGGCGTCGGCGACCGTGGCACCGTCCGGCAATTCCAGCGTCACACTGAATACGCGCTCGGGCTCAGCGTACACCAGCGACACCCGCACGACCGGCGGCTCAGGCATAGGCCCGTTTCGCCTCGGCGCAGAAGTCGTCCACCATGCGGTCGGCCAGCTTCTGGAAGCCCAACCGGAAGGCGAAGCCGGTGAGGCGGTTGCTGACCTCGAAATCGAGATCCAGCGACACCTTGCAACCCGCAGGCGTGTTTGTGGCCGCAGGCCGCTTCGTATCCCCTGCTCCCGCCTGCGGGGAAGGGGGGTCCGCAGAGCCTGTCCCCGACTCGACCCGGGGGCCGGACCCACCGCCCAATGCCGTGAACTGCCACACGCCGCGCAACCAGTCGAACGGGCCGTCCACAAACTGCATCCGGATACTGTGTGGCCGGTCCAGGGTGTTGCGGGTGGAAAAGTGCTGGGTGACGCCGGCAAACCGCAGGTTCAGGCGCGCCACGAGGTGCTGGCCATCGTGCTCGGACACGTTGGCGCCAAGGCACCACGGGAAGCGCCTCGGGTAAGCTTCAACCTCATTGACGAGGTCAAACATCTGCTCCGGCGTGAAACGGACCAACGCCTGGCGGTGGATCTGCACGGATTCTCCTGGGTGCGCACCGGACCGGACGCACGAAGACACATACCACCATTGTAACGAGCATGGCAAAGAAGAAAGAAAAGGACGGCAAGGGTTCCTCGACGATCGCGCTGAACAAGCGCGCGCGCCACGAGTACCACATCGACGAGCGCTACGAGGCCGGCATCGCCCTGCAAGGCTGGGAAGTGAAAAGCCTGCGCGCCGGCCGTATCAACCTCTCCGAAGCGTACGCCTTGGTCAAGCATGGCGAGCTGTTCCTGTTCGGCGCCTCCATTCCGCCGCTGATCTCCGCCTCCACGCACGTGG
>JAICHS010000189.1 GCA_025924775.1 Rhodanobacteraceae bacterium | reverse complement strand
CGGGAATCGGCGTGGCTTCATGCTGGCGCTGGCGCTCGATTTCGGCGCGCTGGCGCTCGAGGTAGCCGGCGTATTTCACTTGCACTTCGACCTGCGCGGCAACGTCCTCACGATCCGCGCCGGGCCCAAAGTCCGCGATGCTAACCAGTGTGGCGTAATCGATTTCCGGTCGACGCAGCAGCTCCAGCGCGTTGGTTTCGTGCGCCAGCGTGATGCCGCGTTGTGTCCGCAGCGCTGCGCCGAGCGCGTTGGATGGCGACGCCCACAGCGCTTTCAGGCGCGCGGTTTCGCCTGCCACCGCATCACGTTTGGCGCGCATCGCATCGCAGCGTTGCTGCGTCACCACGCCCAGTTCGAACCCTTTTTCGGTGAGGCGCAGGTCGGCGTTGTCCTCGCGCAGGTGCAACCGGTATTCCGCGCGCGAGGTGAACATCCGGTACGGCTCGATGGTGCCGTTGGTGGTGAGGTCGTCGATCAGCACGCCGGTGTAGGCTTCGTCGCGGTGCGGCCACCACGGTGGTTCGTCGCGCGTGGCGCGCGCGGCGTTGAGGCCCGCGATCAAGCCCTGTGCCGCGGCCTCCTCGTAACCGGTGGTGCCGTTGATCTGGCCCGCGAAGTACAGGCCGGCGATGGCCTTGGTTTCCAGCCACGGCTGCAGGCCACGCGGGTCGAAGTAGTCGTATTCGATCGCGTAGCCGGGGCGCGTGAGATGGGCGTGCTCGAAACCCGGAATCGAGTGCACCAATTCCGTTTGCACGTCGAACGGCAACGAGGTGGAAATGCCGTTCGGGTAGATCTCGATGGCGTCCAGCCCTTCCGGCTCGATGAAGATCTGGTGCGAGGTCTTGTCGGCGAAACGCACTACCTTGTCTTCGATCGACGGACAGTAGCGCGGGCCGGTGCCTTCGATCTTGCCGGTGTACAGCGGCGAACGATCGAGTCCACCGCGGATGATCGCGTGCGTGCGCTCGGTCGTGTGCGTGATCCAGCACGGCACCTGGCGCGGATGCTCGTCGCGCGAGCCCAGGTACGAAAACACCGGCAACGGCTCGTCGCCCGGCTGTTTCTGGAACACGGAGTAATCCAGCGTGCGCGAGTCGATGCGCGGCGGCGTGCCGGTTTTCAGCCGCTCGGCGCCCAGCGGCAGTTCGCGCAGGCGCTGCGCCAGCTTCGTCGCGGGCGGGTCGCCGGCGCGGCCGCCCGCATGGTTTTCAAGGCCGATGTGGATCTTGCCCGCAAGAAAGGTGCCCACCGTCAGCACCACGCGCGGAGCGTGCACGGTCAGGCCCATCTGGGTCACCACGCCGGTGACGCGTCCGCGTTCGATCACCAGGTCGTCGACCGCCTGCTGGAACACTTCCAGGTTCGGCTGGCGTTCCACGATGTGTCGCACCGCGGCCTTGTACAGCACCCGATCGGCCTGACAGCGCGTCGCGCGCACGGCCGGACCCTTCGAAGCGTTCAAGGTGCGCCACTGGATGCCGGCCAGGTCGGCCGCGTGCGCCATCGCGCCGCCCAGTGCGTCGATCTCCTTGACCAGGTGGCCCTTGCCGATTCCGCCGATCGCCGGATTGCAGCTCATCTGGCCGATGGTTTCGATGTTGTGCGTGAGCAGCAGCGTGCGTGCGCCGCAACGCGCCGCGGCCAGCGCGGCCTCGGTACCGGCGTGGCCACCACCCACCACGATCACGTCATAGGTATTCATTGCAGTTGCCTACCCAAATTGCCCAATGGTCAGGTGGTCGCGCGGTCACTACGCTCGCCCACTCCGACGACAATCATGCCGTACGCCATCGCTTGGTTTCGGCCTGCCGTGTTGCGGCGCCCGTCACAAGCTGGCGTAACGCGTCAATCGTTGCAAATTGCAACGGACCATCTTCGCCGCCCGCGGTGCGATTGTGAACTTTCGTTTGCAATCCCCGCCCCGAATCGTTGCGAAATGTCACGCGCTGCGTGCACGGCGCACGGTCTGGCGCGCGTCTGCGCAAAGTTCACATTTGCTTGCAAATCCTGCGTCGCAATCGGGCGAAGTTGGCACGCGAAGTGCACCACCCGTGGTGCGTTCCCGCCGCCGCCGTTGCGAGCGGCCCGGACCGAAATGCAGGTTGCGGTCGGCGAAGGCGGGAAGTGGTCAGGACGACCACCAATTGGAACTGGCGCCCGGCGGTCATCAGGAACAGGGGGAATCCAGAGTAACCGAGTTCCGGGCGCCAGATTGGGACAAAACATCAGGTGCCGAAGTGGTGAAGCGAACAGCAGCAGCCCCTTTCGGCGAAGAGTATCAGCGGCGACATGTGAACGCCACTTGAAGCGTTCAGCTTGCCGCCCTGACAGACAGAGGACTACGAAAATGAGCTTCGTCGAAATGACCAATGCAGAATGGCAGGCGGTTTACCAGCACCATGACGCGCTGATCCACATGGCCGAACTGGAACTGCAGGCCGAACAGATTCGCGAGACGTGCCCGGATGCGAACCAGCCGCAGTTGCTGCAGCCCATCGAAGTCCAGCTGCACCAGCTCGACGCCGAGATCGCGGGCCTGCCTGCCTGAGCCAGGCGTACCGGGGAGGGTAGCGAACGGGGAGCCGCAAGGCTCCCCGTTCGTATCTGGCGGACCGCGCTGCCCCGGCGCGTCTCAGCGGATCTTGATCGGGGTTGTCCGGCCAGTGCGCGCGGGCGGTGGCGCGACCTGCGCGGGCGCGAAGACCGGTGCCGGCGGAGGCGCGAACGCACGTGGCGGGGTGATCCGGCTGGGTGGGGCGACCCGTGGCGCTTGCCGCGAAAACCCCGACATCCGTGGCGCGACGGTTACGGGGCGCATGGGCGCATCGATCGGCCGGGGCGCGCGGCGACGCTCGAATCCCGCGCGTGGCGCGAACCTGGCCGAATCGAGCGGCCGGCGATTGGCGAAATCCTCCCTGGGGCGTGCCGGCACCGCGATCGGCGGGGTCGTGCCGCGCCTGGCAACGGGTGGCAGGCGTGGGTGATCCGGATTGCGCCAAGAGCCCGGCGCCGTCACGACCGGGTCGCCGTCGTGCCCGTCGCGATGGTGGTGGCCGTGATGGCCATGCCGGGTCCAGGTGTAATAGGGATAGCCGTAGCCGCCGGCGTACCACGGCCAGCCACCGTAGTAACCGCCGCAGCTCCAGCCGCAGGTGCTGCCAAGCCCGAATTCGAAGCTGACCGACGAGCCATACCAACCGGTGTTGCCGAACCCGGCATAGCCCGGGTAGTACGAGTAGGCATGGTCGTCGTAGTAGCCAGGCGCGGCGTACGGGCCGGCACTGGTGTAGTACCCGCCGCCGCCGGCCACGTCTGGTTGCACGAAGGCATAGCCGGTGGCACAACCGGCCAAGGCCAGCACGCCGGCACCCAACGCCGCGAGCCGCCCACAACGGCCAAGCATTGACTTATGCATGGCGCACCTCCTGCAACCGAAAGATTCCTGTACCTGATGGTACGCTTTTATGTCCGGCACTGCAGATCGTGGGTGCGCACGCTCAGTGGGCGGCGTTGCCCGCAGCCAGCATGCGCGTCAGGATTTCCGTGAGGTCGGGCGAACGCTGCCCGTGTGCCAACAGGCCGTGCAGGGCCGCTTCCGCCGAAGCGCGACGGTTCGGTTCCAGCCGCGGCCAGTCCTCGAAAGCCTTGGCCAGGCGTGCCGCGAGCTGCGGGTTGCGGGCATCGATCTCGCCCAGCTTGCCGGCGAACCAGCGGTGGCCCGCGCCATCCGGCCGGTGGAAGCCGACCGGGTTGGCGCGTGAGAATGCGCCCAGCAAGGCGTGGACGCGGTTGGGATTGGCCAGCGTGAAAGCGGGATCGGCCGCAAGCGCCTGCACGCGTTCCAGCGTGGCGTGTGCAGGCGTGGTGGCCTGCAGCACGAACCACTTGTCCAGCGTCAGCGCGTCGCCGTCGAAGCGTTCGCGGTACAGCCGCAGGGCGTCGCCGGTCTGCGCGGCGCCCGCCCGCGCCAGTGCCGTGAGCGCCGAGAGGCGGTCGGTCATGCCGCGCGCGTCGCGGCATTGCGTGAAGGCAAGTTCGGCCCCGGTTGCCGCGTCGTGCCGCACCAGCAGCGCGAGCACGCGGCCCTTCAGGCGGCGCCGTGCGGCGGCTTGCGGGTCGAGTGCGCGGGTTTCGCCGGCGTGGAGTTCGCGATACGCAGTGCCGAGCGCATCGCCCAGCCGCGCCGCCAACCTGTTTTCCAATGCATCGCGTGCGGCGTGCACCGCGTCGGGATCGAACGGCGGATGCCGCGCACCCAGCTCCAGTTCGGTCGGCGGCGTCAACAAGTCGGCCAGCAGCGCGGGATCGATGGTCGCGCGCTGGGCGAACAAGGTGGACAGCGCCTCCAGCCATGCGTCCGTCGCCGCACGTTCGCCGTCGCCGGCAAACGTCTCGTCGAAGGCGCGCGCGGAAAGTTGCTGCGCGGCGTTCCAGCGGTCGAAGCCTTCGGTTTCGTGGCGCAACAGCAGCGCGAGTTGCGCGGGCGTGTAATCGAACACGAGCTGCACCGGCGCCGAGAAGCCGCGGCACAACGAGGGCGTGGGCGCGGACGGCACGTGCTCGAACACGAAACGTTGTTCGGTATCCGTCAGCTCCAGCACCCGGTTGGCGGTGCGATCGGAACTCGACTGCAGCGGCGTGCCGTCGTCGGCAAACAGCGCGACGTTCACCGGAATCGGTACCGGCCGCGTGCGCGGCTGGGCGGGCGTCGGCGGGATGCGTTGCGAGAGGGTCAGGGCATAGCGCTGGTTCACGGCGTCGTACTCGCCGCGGGCGCGGACTTCCGGCGTGCCCGCTTGCGCGTACCACGCGAGATACGGCGAAAGGTCGACACCGTTGGCTTCGCCCAGCACCGCAAGCAGGTCGTCAATGGTGACGGCCTGCCCATCGAAGCGCGAGAAATACAGATCGGTGCCGCGCCGGAAGCCTTCCGGCCCGAGGCGCCCTGCGAGCATCCTGATGAGTTCCGCGCCCTTCTCGTACACGGTCGCGGTGTAGAAATTGTCGATGGCCTGGTATTCGGCCGGACGCACCGGATGCGCCAGCGGCCCCGCGTCTTCCGGAAACTGCACGCGGCGCAGCATGGCCACGTCTTCGAT
>JAICHS010000188.1 GCA_025924775.1 Rhodanobacteraceae bacterium | reverse complement strand
GCGTCAGGCCACCAAGAACGCCGGCCAGATCGCTGGCCTCGACGTCAAGCGCATCATCAACGAACCGACCGCGGCTGCGTTGGCCTACGGCCTCGACAAGGAAAAGGGCAGCGCCGATCGCAAGATCGCCGTATACGACCTCGGCGGCGGCACCTTCGACGTGTCCATCATCGAGATCGCCGAAGTCGATGGCGAGAAGCAGTTCGAGGTGCTGGCCACCAACGGCGACACCTTCCTCGGCGGCGAAGACTTCGACAAGCGCGTCATCGATTACCTGGTCGACGAGTTCAAGAAGGACCAGGGCGTGGACCTGCGCCACGATCCGCTGGCATTGCAACGCCTGAAGGATGCCGCCGAGCGCGCCAAGATCGAGCTGTCCTCGACCCACCAGACCGAAGTCAACCTGCCGTACGTGACGGCCGATGCCTCCGGTCCGAAACACCTCAACATCAAATTGACGCGGGCCAAGCTGGAAGCGCTGGTCGAGGATCTGATCAAGCGCACCATCGATCCGTGCCGCACGGCACTGAACGACGCGAACCTGCGCGTCTCGGACGTGGCCGAGGTGATCCTGGTCGGCGGCCAGACCCGCATGCCCAAGGTGCAGGAGGCGGTGAAGGATTTCTTCGGCAAGGACCCGCGCAAGGACGTGAACCCGGACGAAGCCGTCGCGGTGGGCGCGGCGATCCAGGGCGGCGTGCTGTCGGGCGACGTCAAGGACGTGCTGCTGCTCGACGTCACCCCGCTGTCGCTGGGCATCGAGACGCTGGGCGGCGTGATGACCAAGCTGATCGACAAGAACACCACCATTCCGACCAAGGCCTCGCAGACGTTCTCCACCGCCGAGGACAACCAGAGCGCGGTCACCGTGCACGTGCTGCAGGGTGAACGTGACCAGGCGCGCTACAACAAGTCGCTGGCCAAGTTCGACCTGGCCGGCATCCAGGCGGCGCCGCGCGGCATGCCGCAGATCGAGGTGTCGTTCGACATCGACGCCAACGGCATCCTGCACGTCACCGCCAAGGACAAGAACACCGGCAAGGAGCAGCGCATCGAGATCAAGGCCGGTTCCGGCTTGTCCGATGACGAGATCAAGCGGATGGTGACCGACGCCGAAGCGCACCGCGAGGAAGACAAGAAATTCCAGGAGCTGGTGGCCACCCGCAACAAGGCCGACCAGCTGGTGCATGCCACCCGCAGTGCGATCAAGGACCACGGCGGCAAGGTGGGTAGTGACGTGATCGGGCGGGTCGAGGAAGCCTTGGCCGAACTCGAAAAGGTGATGAAGGGCGACGACCGGGATGCCATCGAATCGCGCATCTCCAAGCTCGATGAGGCCGCGCAATCGCTGCTGGCCGCGGCGCAGGCGGGCGGCCAGCCGGGCCCGCAGCCGGGCGCTTCGCAGCAGGCACCGGGTGGCGGCAGTGCGGCGCCGGATGATGTTGTCGATGCCGAGTTCACGGAAGTGAAGGACAAGGACGAAAAGTAGGCGTTATCCGCCAGCGCTGCGCGCTGGCGGATCAACTGTCCGTGTTCGAGCGGCGCGCTTCTCCGCGCCGCTCGAACACGGACGGCTTCGCTGCAGGGAACGTCTGGGGACCAGCATGCACAAGGGCCGGATGGAAGCCTTCACCGATGGCGTGATCGCGGTGATCATCACCATCATGGTGCTGGAGCTCAAGCTGCCGCATGCGGCGACGTGGCGTGCGTTGCTGGCGGACCTTCCGGTGTTCCTGAGCTACGTGCTCAGCTTCGCCTATGTCGGCCTCTACTGGAACAACCACCACCACCTGCTGCAGGCCGTCGAGCACGTGAATGGCCGGGTGCTGTGGGCCAACCTGTTTTTCCTGTTCTGGTTGTCGTTGTTTCCGTTCACCACCAGCTGGCTGAATGAATCGCACCCGATGCCGGCGCCGGTGCCCACGGCGGTTTACGGCATCGTGCTGCTGTTGACGGCATTGGCGTGGATACCGCTGCTGCGCACGTTGATTACCGCCAATGGCGGCAGCACCAGTGGTCTTGCGCGTGCCTTGCGGGGCGACTGGAAGACTGTCGTTTCGCCGATCGGTTATCTTGTCGGGATTGTGTTGGCGTTTTTCGCGCCAATATTGTCCTGCGTGATCTATGCCCTGGTGGCGGCGATCTGGCTGGTGCCCGATCGGCGCCTTGAAGCTGGCGTTAACTGAACCTGCACATGAAACGTTGCTACTACGAAGTCCTGGGGGTACCGCGTACCGCGAACGAACAGGACATCAAGAAGGCGTTTCGGCGTCTCGCGATGAAGAACCACCCGGACCGCTGCCCGGGTGATCCGACGGCGCCGGACCGGTTCAAGGAAGCCAGCGAGGCGTACGACGTACTGGGTGATCCCGAGCGCCGCGCGCTGTATGACCAGTACGGACACGCCGCCTTCGAGAACGGTACCGCACGGCACGCCAACGCTCCGTTCGGCAACGTGGGCGACGTTTTTGGCGACATCTTTTCCGACATTTTCGGTGGCGGTGGCCGCCGCGCCACGCGCGGTTCCGACCTGCGCTATGTGCTGGAACTGGACCTGGAAGAAGCTGTCGCCGGCGTGGACAAGCAGATCCACGTGCCGACCTTGGTCAATTGCCAATATTGCAACGGCACCGGCTCCGAAGACGGCAAGCTGGCGACCTGTGCCACCTGCCGCGGCCACGGCCGCGTGCGCATGCAGAACGGCATCTTTTCGATTCAGCAGGCCTGCCCGCACTGCGGCGGCGCGGGGCGCACCATCGTCACGCCGTGCAAGCACTGCCGCGGCGAAGGGCGGCTGGAAGACGAACGCAGCCTCGCGGTCAAAGTGCCGGCGGGCGTGGACGACGGCGACCGCATTCGCCTGACGGGGCAGGGCGAAGCTGGCCCGTCAGGCGCGACGCCCGGCGACCTGTACGTCGAGATCCACGTGCGCGAACATCCGATCTTCAAGCGCGAGGGCGACAACCTGCGTTGCGAAGTGCCCATCCGTTTCGCGCAAGCCGCACTCGGCGCGACCATCGAAGTGCCGATCCTGGATGGCGCCACCAGCATCACCATTCCACCCGAGACCCAGACGGGACAGGAATTCCGGCTGCGCGGCCAGGGCGTGAAGTCGGTGCGCAGCCGCCAGCCGGGTGACCTGTTCTGCACCGTCGTGGTGGAAACACCCGTGCGCCTGGACAAGCGCCAGCGCGAATTCCTGGAGCAGTTCGAGGCTACCTTCGCGGATGCCGACGAGGCCCGCAAGCACTCACCGAGGAGCAGCGGCTTCGTGGACAACGTCAAGCAGTTCTGGGCGAAGATGACCGGCTGAAACGCGCGCGCGGCGCGTCAGGCCAGGCTGCGCAGGCGGCGTGAGATATTCCAGCCGAGCGTGGCTGCCCACAGCGCCAGCGTGGCATAGCCACCGACCAGCCCCAATACGTGCCACCAAGCGGCATGTCGGGTCGCGCTCGCGGCCAGACAGCCCAAGGCAAACACCGCCGTGGAAAAGGTGGGTGGCCACGCAGCCGCGTTGCGGCAGCGGCAGTCGCGCAGCAGAAAGCGGAGGCTGAGCGCGATCACTGGCAGCATCAACGCGAGCGCGCCGAATGCCGCAATCAAGATCCCGAAGGTGGCGGGCGTCTGTAGCGTGGACGGCCACGCGATTGTGTCGAGCACTTTGCCGAGCGCTGCGGCCGCCAGCCCTGCGCAACCTATTGCGATCCACCATGGTGCGTGTGGCGGAAGTCCCAGTCCATGCACGTACACGCGCCGCCCGGCCGCGGCCGCCACCAGCCAGTAGCTGACCCAACCGGCAACGCCTGCCACCAGCGCGAGCCAGGCGAGCGCCGTGTGCGGCATACCCGTGGCGTGCGCGGCGACGTCCGCGGTTGCGATTGCCAACCCCAGCGGCACGGCCGGTACCAGAAACCACGCGCCATCGACGTCCGTCACATGCCACGGGTGCTGGATCAGGGCGAGTCCGAAGCGGACGATGCACACGCCGCCGGCAAGCCATGCCAATAGCAGAAAGGCCCCGCTCGGCCAAGGGGTGGCCACGAGCCGTCCGCCTGCGAATCCAAGTCCGGCCAAGGTGCTGGAGATGATGGCCAGGCCCAGTGGCACCGTGTGCGCACCGCTGTGTTCGCGCGGGCGGCGTACCGTCAGCAGCCACGTCGGCAACGCACGCCACGTGTTGCGATGGGGTAGCACGGTCGTCGCCGCGATCCATGCGGCCTGGGCGATCGCCAGTGCCAGCAGCGGCGCCGTCAGCCAGCCGAGTCCGCACGGCTCCGCCAGCGCCGCCGCGCCGGCCGTGGCCATGACGGCGCCGAACGGCAGCGCGCGCGAGCTATCGGTGGCGTCGGGTTGCAAGGCGTGGGTCGTCGTTGTGAGGGTACGGGCCGCGCAGGCGGCCGGCATCGCGCCTGTTACGCTGCGCAGCGGATGGTGCGGGAGCGCGAAGCCGTGGGTGAACCGATTCTACTTGCGATCAGCGGCGCCGAAGGCCGCATGGGCCGGTCGCTGCAGACGTTGTTGCAGGATGATGCGCGCTTTCACCTGGTTGCGTGCGTGAACCGCTCGGACGCGTGGTCCGGCGTGCCAGCGCTCGACGTGGTGATCGATTTCAGTACGCCCGCAGGATTCGATGCCGCGCTGGCGCATTGCCGCGCGCAACGCGTGGCGTTCGTCAGCGGCACTACCGGGCTGGATGCTGCGCAGTGCGAGGCGGCCGGGGCGGCCGCGCACGAGATCCCGGTGTTGCGGGCTTCCAACTTCAGCCTTGGCGTTGCGGTGCTGGCGCGGCTGGTACGCGAGGCCGCCGCAGCGTTGCCGGATTGGGATCTTGAAATTCTCGAGGCGCACCACGCGCGCAAGCTTGATGCGCCCTCTGGCACGGCGCTGGCGCTGGGTCGCAGCGCCGCCGCTGCGCGTGGGCAGGATTTCAGCAAGGTTGCCGTGTTGTCACGCGAAGGACAGGTCGGCGTACGTACGGCAGGCGCGATCGGCTTCGCGTCGATCCGCGCGGGCGACATCGTCGGCGAGCACACCGTGTTGCTGGCGGGTACCGGCGAACGTGTTGAGCTCACTCATCGCGCCGCCGACCGCAGCATCTTTGCGCG
>JAICHS010000187.1 GCA_025924775.1 Rhodanobacteraceae bacterium | reverse complement strand
GGTGGAAACCGCCGTGCAGGGTCAGGCACGGCTCACCCAGCGTCCACGCCACCGCTTCGCGCACGTACAAACATGCGGCGTCCTGCCAGCTGATCCAGTCGAGGATGCGCCCACCGGCGTCGAGCGACAGCACGCGCGTCGCGTTGAGGTCCGCGACCACGCAGGTGGACGGTTCGATGGAGCTGGCTGTGTGCGAGTCCATGGCTCGCGCAGCATAGAACAAATCGATACAGGCGCGTTAGCACAGCCTCCGGATCAAGTCCGGGGCAAGCCCCGAGCGTCGCGCCGCAGGCGCGAAGGCGAAGGGGGTTGGCGGTTCGACTTTGCCCACTCACGCGGGCCACGCTCAACGCGGACGGAAAATATTCAAGCGGCACCCCTGACCGACACGCGCCGAGGTGACGATCAGAAGCGACAATCGATCTCGCGGGCGCGGCCGGGTTGCATCACTTCCCCAGCACGTACAGTTGCCACAGGTCCTTGGTGGTCATCTGCAGGAACGGCCGCATCGTCAGGCGCCCGGCGACGCCGATGCTGCGCTCGAGATAACGCAGTTCGTCGAATTTTTCGCGGGTTTCGCCATCCATCTCCACGTCGAGGCCGTTCTCACGCGCGAGCAGCAGGCCCTTGGCCCGCAGCGCCAGCTCGGTGTACACGCGCAGGTAGCACAGCATGTCCGCGACCAGCGTACCGTCCAGCTTGTCGTGCAGGCTGTCCAGGAATTTCCCGGCGGGCGTGCGATCGAACTGGCCCGAATCGAGCATCCGCATCAGCTCGGCGTCCTCGTCGAAATCCACTTCCAGCCAGTCGTGCGTCCGGTGCTCGCTGACCAGGAACAACAAATACAGCAGCGGCGGCAGGGTGAGCAGGACGCCGATCGTGGACAGCACCGGTGAAACATAAAAGTGGTTGAAGATGGAATGTATGGCGATCGCCGTCAGCAGGCCCGGCACGCAATGCACGGGGCGCACATCCACGTTGCGCTCGGCTAGCGTCTGCGTCACCACCGCGAAGATTGCCACCACGCCGCCGTGCATTATTGCGGTGCCGAAGCCGCGCACGATCCACAGCGTCAACGTGGCGTTGTGGTCGAGCGACAGGTAATAAAAGTTTTCGACCACCGCGAAGCCTGCGCCGACCGCGAAGCCGAGGATGATGGAATCGACCAGGAAGCCGATGCGGTGGGTGCGGAACAGCCACAGCACCACCAGTGCCTTCAGCGACTCTTCCACCACCGGCGCCACCCAGCGCGAATAGTGGGTGAGGTTCATGCCGAGCAGGTCCATCAGTTCGCCATTGAGCAGGTAGCACGCTACCGCCACGCAGCTGCCGGCGACCAGCATTGCGAGCACCAGGCGCATCCGCACCATCCGGTAGGTGTCGAGGTAAATCAGCACCAGTAGAAAGGTGATGACGGGCAGCAGGCCCACCGGAACAACGGCGAGCACTGCCAGCAGGGAATGCGAACTGTCCATCGTCATAGGATCTTCAGCGAGAGCATCCATTCATCCGTGCCGCCGGCCCCGCCGCCGGAGCCCCGCGCGTAGCCGGCGGACAGCGTCATGGGCAGGTGGTTCATCACGGAGAAGTCGAGGTCGAGTTGCAGGCCCAGATCGCGCGCGGTGCCGCGCAGCGTGGCGCGGGTGGGATCGGTCACCAGCACGCCCGTGAACAGCGCCGGGCGAATCCACTTCAGGTAAAAGCCGGGGCTGCCGACGTTTTCGAAGCGCCACGGCGGCAAGTTCAACTCCAGCGTCGATTTTGCGAAGGCGTGGCCGGCGAGCGCGTCGATCTTGAAGCCCGGAAAGCTGTCGAATTCACGATAGTGCTTGGGGTCCTGGTTGTCGACGTAATTGTTCTGGAAACCGCCGAAGTAGAAGTTGGCAAGGTTGTTGTCGCGCGATCCGCCGGACGCGCCGGCGCTGTTGTACAGCCACAGCGACATGTGTGGCACCGGCAACATGAAGCCGAAATCGAAGCCGGCGTGCAGTTGCGGAATGGTCTTGCCGTTGGCGACGTAGGTCGTGGTGTCCACGTTCCAGCCGATGCCTTGCTCGCGATCCACGGCCCCTCCCGATTGCTTGAGGTCGGCGTACTTCAAGCCGGCGCGGGCGACGAAGATGTTGTTGACTGTCGCGTTGACGTTCTGGAACCCGGGCAGGGTGCTGAGCCCGGTGTAGTACGCGCCGCTGGCGCTGAAATCGAGCTTGCGCGGGGTGTCCAGGATCAAGGTGCGCTTGTAGCCGACCAGCAGCGAGTCGCCTTTCAGGCTGGTCCGCACCGGTCCGAACAGGTCGTAGAAATCGGCGTGGTTGTGCCAGTAGCGCACTTCCCAGTTCATCGCCTTGTAGTCGATGCCCAGGTGCAGGCGCTGGCCGTGGTCGGTCGGGCCGCCGGCCGACACCGCAGCGTCGATGCCCAGCGTGTACAGACTCAGGGTGTCGCCAAGTTCGGTGTGCCAGCCGAGCGCCGCGCCGCCACGATAACCTTCGATCACCGGGTAATGCGATTGCAGGCGCATCTCGTGGCTGGGCTTGTACACACCCTTGTGGGTGACCCGTGCATCAAGGTCGATCCGCGACGGCGAACCGACGCCCCAGGTCTTGACGACCGGATGGCGCTCGGCCACCAGGGTGCCAAGAAAGTCGATGGAACTGAGGTCGTCGAGCGGCTTCGGATTGATTTCGACCGGCAGCGATCCCTGCCCGGTGTATTCCAGCGCCGCCAGCTTGCCGTCCGGCAATTGCATCGGGCGGAACAGGCCGGTGTCGATGTTGCTGAGCGCTTCCACCTTGCCGGTGGCGATGTCGTAGCGATAGATGTTGGAGATGCCGGTGTAGTACGAGCTGCCATACAGCTGGCGATCGTCGTTGCTGAAAATGAATCCTTCCGGCGCGGCCTGGCCAAAACTGTACGTCGCGAACGGCGTGGTGTCACCGGCCAGCACGCCGGCGGATTTGTACAGTTGCAGGACGTTGGCGCCCGTGGCCTGGGCCAGCGACAACGACAGCATGCTGCCGTCGTGCGACACATCGAGGTCGAAGGGCACCTCGCCGTAGGCGAACGTGTGCACCTGGTGCCATTCGCGATACGGATACGGAATGCGCACCAGGGTGACGTAACCGTTGGCGGTGCGCAGGCCCCACAGCGAACGGTCGGCGCGATCGAACGCGAGGTCGCCGATGCGCGCCTTGCGCAACAGCCGGCGGCTCTTGCCGGTGCGGATGTCGACCGCCATCAGGTCGCGGTCGTCGAGGTTGTTCTGTGTGTAGAACAGCGTCCCGGTCGCCGGATCGTAGGCGGTCGAGGTGACGATGTATTTCACCGATCCCTTGATGTCGACGACATGCCGGATGCTGCCGTCCTTGAGCGACAGTACGCCCACGTAGGCCAGTTTGCCTGGATACCGGAACGCGCCGATCAGGTCACCGTGGTCGAAGAAGGAGCGCGACACCGAACCCAGTGCGTGCGGTGCCAGCGGGGTGACCGGCGTGATCGGGTATTGCTGCACCTTCTTGAGGTTGGCTTCCTGGAAGGTGTGCTCCCAGGCGATCCAGTCGTTCCACGCCTGATCCAGCGGGATGTGGAACACCTGCTGGAATTGATCGGCGTAGTAGGCCTTGCTGTCCTGGCTGCGGATGAACCAGTCGAGCAGTTGCTGCGGCGAATAGCGCAGTGACAGCCAGGTCATGAAGCGCGTGCCGTACAGGTAGGCATTGGTCATGGTTTCGAAGTTGACCGAGGTGCCGACCGAAACCAGCCCGAGGGGGCTGTAGAAATGCGCGTGGTCGCGCACCATCGCGCGGAAGACCATTTCATCGTAGGGCCCCTGAGCGCGGCCGATGCCGCCGCCCATCCAGGTTTCCATGTAGACGGCAATGCCTTCCTGGAACCAGCGCGGCACGCTCATGCGCGGGGTGGTCAGGTAGCCATACAGGATGGTTTCCGGGTGCGCATCGATCGGGCGCACCTTGCCGCCGAGGAAGGCGCGCCAGCGCGCGTCACGCGCGTTCCAGCCATCCATCGTGGCGGCATGCACCAGCTCGTGGTTGGCGGTCGAGAACAGGCGCTCGCTGCTGGGCGAGGTTCCCATCGCCTTGAGATCGGGCGCGATGTACAGCGTCACCTCGTTGAATGGCGCCACCGAGGTGCCGCCATTGCCGTAATCGCTGAAATCGGTGAGCACCACCGTGGTGCGGTCCCACGGTTTCCAGTGGAAGATTCGTTCCTGGAATTGCAGTGAATTCTCGAAACTGCGGGCGACGTGCGGGACGAGATAGGCATTGTCCGGCGTGTACAACACCTGCAGGTCCTGCGTCTCGAGACTCTGCAGTTGCAGCGACTGGGCGGACGCGCAAGCGGGCGCAAGCGTTGTCGCCGCGGCCAGCGTGGCCACGGCCAGCCAAGGTATCCGCATCGATCGCCCCATGAGCCGCCCCCTTCAGCTGCCAGTTGCCCCGGTCCCGCATCCGGCAAGATCCGCAAAGTGCCTGCAAGCGTGCCACCACCCCGCCCGCATTCGCGGGCGGGGTGGTGGTGGCAGGCTTGCCGTCCGGGCCGCCTCCCGGCCCGGACGTTGTATCGGCTTACTCGGCCGCGCCGTGCTGCAAGGCGTTGCGGGCGGCGTCGCTGTTCAGCAGTGACTGGCGAAACGCGGTGTTGTTCAGCGCCGCGCGGAACGCCTGGTTCTGCATCGCCTGCCGGAACGCCTGGCTTTGCAACGCGCTGCGGAAAGCGGCATTGTTCATCAAGGCGGAGCGGAACGCGTCGTTGTTGAGCAGGGCGCCGCGCAGCATCGCGGCATTGGCCAGCTGGGCACGGAATGCATCGCTGCGCCCGAGCGCATTGCGGAAGGCGTCGTTGTTCTGCAAGGCGGTGCGAAACGCCGCGTTGCTGGCGAGCGCGTTGCGGAAGGCGTCGTTGTGTGCCAGCGCATTGCGGAACGCGTCGCTGTTGGCAAGCGCAGTGCGGAACGCCGCATTGTGCTCAAGCGCGCTGCGGAAGGCGTCGTTGCGCTCCAGCGCGGTGCGGAACGCATCGTTGCTGGCGAGCGCGTTGCGGAAGGCGTCGTTGTGTGCCAGCGCATTGCGGAAGGCGTCGCTGTT
>JAICHS010000186.1 GCA_025924775.1 Rhodanobacteraceae bacterium | reverse complement strand
CGCGCGGCGCTGCACGTGGCGTTGCGCGCACCGCGCGGCGAAACGATCCTCGTCGACGGCAAGGACGTGGTGCCCGAGGTACACGCCGTGCTCGACCGCATGGCCGCCTTCAGCGACAAGGTGCGTTCCGGCGAGTGGCGCGGGCATTCCGGGAAAGCCATCCGCAACGTCGTTTCCATTGGCATTGGCGGCTCCGACCTTGGCCCCGTGATGGCGTACGAGGCGCTGAAGCACTACAGCCGCCGCGACATGACGTTCCGCTTCGTGTCCAACGTCGACCCCACCGACCTGGTGGAAGCCACGCGCGACCTCCAGCCCGAGGAAACGCTGTTCATCGTTTGCTCCAAGACCTTCACCACGCTGGAGACGCTGACCAACGCACGCGCCGCGCGCGACTGGTGCCTGGCGAAACTCGGTGGCGATACGGTCGCCGTTGCCAAGCACTTCGTCGCGGTGTCGACCAACGCCGACGAAGTGCGCAAGTTCGGCATCGACACTGCCAACATGTTCGGCTTCTGGGACTGGGTCGGCGGCCGCTATTCGATGGATTCCGCGATCGGCCTTTCGACCATGCTGGCGATCGGTCCGGAGGCCTTTCGCGACATGCTGGCCGGCTTCCACGCCATGGACGAGCACTTCCGCACCGCGCCGCCTGAACGCAACCTGCCACTGCTGCTGGGCCTGTTGGCGGTGTGGTACAACAATTTCTTCGGTGCGCAGACCGTCGCGGTGTTGCCGTACGCGCAATACCTGAAGCGCTTTCCCGCGTACCTGCAACAGTTGACGATGGAGTCCAACGGCAAGCACGTGACGCTTGCGGGCGAAGTCGTCGATTACCCGACCGGCCCGATCTACTGGGGCGAGCCCGGCACCAACGGCCAGCATTCGTTCTACCAGCTGATCCACCAGGGCACGCGCCTGATTCCCTGCGACTTCATCGGCTTCATGCACGCGTTGAACCCGCTGGGTGGCCAGCAGGACCTGCTGATGGCCAACCTGATCGCCCAGACCGAGGCGCTGGCGTTTGGCAAGACGCCCGCGCAGGTGCGTGCGGAGGACACGCCGGAGTGGCTGGTGCCGCATCGCGTGTGCGAGGGCAACCGGCCCACCAACACCATCCTTGCGGAAAGCCTGACGCCGCACGCGCTGGGTGCGCTGGTCGCGCTGTACGAACACAGCGTGTTCACCCAGGGCGCGATCTGGCACATCGATTCATTCGACCAGTGGGGCGTGGAGCTGGGCAAGCAACTCGCCAAGAAGGTGATCCCGCAGCTGCAGGATGCTGCCGAACCGAAGCTGGGACACGACAGTTCCACCAACGCGCTCATCCATCGCTATCGCGCCGCGCGCAAGGTCACGCCATGAGCGGCGAAAAGATCAGCCCGCTCGCGGGCAAGCCGGCGCCGCGGTCGATCCTCGTCGATCTGGACAAGCTGCTGGCTGCCTATGCGGAAGTCCGGCCCGACCCCTCCAACCCGTTGCAGCGCGTGGCATTCGGCACCTCGGGCCATCGCGGCTCGTCCCTGGATGGCAGCTTCAACGAGTGGCACATTCTGGCCATCACGCAGGCCATCTGCGATTACCGCGCGAAGGAGTCGATCACCGGGCCGCTGTTCATCGGGTTCGACACGCACGCGTTGTCCAAGCCGGCGTTCAAGTCCGCGCTGGAGGTGCTGGCCGCGAACGGGATCGAGGTGCTGAGTTCCAAGGGCGGCGAGTTCACGCCCACGCCCGCGATTTCGCACGCGATCCTGGTGTACAACCGCGGCCGCGCGAGTGGCCTTGCCGACGGGATCGTGATCACGCCTTCGCACAATCCGCCCGACAACGGCGGGTTCAAGTACAACCCCGTCAACGGCGGCCCGGCGGATACCGGGATCACCGGCTGGGTGCAGCAGCAGGCCAACCACTATCTCGAAAACCGGCTGGCGGGTGTCAAGCGCGTGCCGTTCGTGAAGGCCTGCACGGCCACCACCACCAACACCCACGACTATCTGGGTGCGTACGTTGCCGATCTCGGCAACGTGATCGATTTCGACGTCATCCGCGGCTCCGGGCTCAAGCTGGCGGTGGATCCGCTGGGTGGCGCCGGCGTGCACTACTGGGCGCCCATCGCCGAACGCTACAAGCTGGACCTCACCGTCGTCAGCGAGGACGTGGATCCGCGCTTCGCCTTCATGACCGTGGACTGGGACGGCAAGATCCGCATGGATCCGTCGTCCGAATACGCGATGCAGCGTCTGCTGGCGTTGAAAGACAAGTACGACGTCGCCTTCGCCTGCGATACCGACCACGACCGCCACGGCGTGGTCACGCGTTCGTCGGGCCTGCTCAATGCCAACCACTACCTTGCGGTGATGATCGACTACCTGTTCCGCGAGCGAAAACACTGGCCTGCCGCAACCGCGGTCGGCAAGACCGTGGTCAGCACGGCGCTGATCGACCGGGTGGCCAACAAGGCAGGCCGCAAACTCTACGAGGTGCCGGTCGGCTTCAAGTGGTTCGCGCCCGGCTTGTTGGACGGTTCGCTGGGATTTGGCGGCGAGGAAAGCGCGGGTGCGGCGTTCCTGCGCCAGGATGGTTCGGCGTGGACCACCGACAAGGATGGCATCGTGCCGGCGCTGTTGGCGGCCGAGGTCACGGCAAGGGCAGGGCGTGACCCGGGCGAGGTGTACGCGGGGCTTGCCGGCGAACTGGGGCGAGCCTTCGCTGACCGGGTCCAGGCGGCGGCAACATCCACGCAAAAACAAAAGCTTGCAAAGCTGTCGGCAAGTGAAATCAAGCTTGATACGTTGGGCGGAGACAAGGTCGAAGCGGTCCTCGACAAGGCGCCTGGCAATGGCGCGCCGATCGGTGGCGTCAAGGTCGTCGCCGAGCACGGTTGGTTTGCGGCGCGGCCCTCCGGTACCGAAAACATCTACAAGATCTACGCCGAGAGTTTCCGCGACGAGCAGCACCTGCAGTCGATCCTCGACGAAGCGCAGGACATCGTCGACAAGGCGATTGCCTGAGCGCCGGGGGATACGACGATGCCAACGCGCAAGGCCGACCCCGCACCCGCCACCCGCTTCAAGGTTGGCGACCACGTCAGTTGGAACTCCGAGGCGGGGCAGGTGAGTGGCGTGATCAGCAAGATCCACACCCGTGATTTCGATTACAAGGGCCACACCCACCGCGCGTCGCCGGAGGATCCGCAGTACGAGATCAAAAGCGACAAGAGCGATCACGTGGCGGCACACCGCGGCAAGGTGCTGCACCGGCTGCCCCGTTGAAGCTCCCATGCAATCATCGCCGCTGATTCCGATCGCCAGGCAGTTGTCGCGCGAGCTGTCCGCGCTGCGCTGGCATACGCCCAGCCACGTGTACAACCCGCTGGAATACGCCTGGAGCGGGCACCGCACGTACCTTGAACGCTACGGCACGCAAACTGGACGCGTGCTGCTGGTTGGCATGAATCCGGGTCCGTGGGGCATGGCGCAGACCGGCGTTCCGTTCGGCAATGTGTCTTCGGTGCGCGAGTGGTTCGGCATCGACGCGCGGCTCGCGCGCAAGCTGCCGGCGCAGCACCCGAAATATCCCATCCTCGGGCTTGCGTGTGGACGCGACGAAGGCAGTGGCAAGCGCCTGTGGGGTTGGGCGCAATCGCGGCTGGGACCGCCCGGGCGTTTCTTCGAACGCTTCTTCATCTGGAACTACTGCCCGTTGTTGTTTCTGGCCAAAGGTCGCAACCTGACCCCGGGCCAGCTGGCGGCGGACGAGGCCCGCGCGCTGGATGCGGCCTGCGACGTCGCCCTCGAACGCGCGATCGCGGTGCTGGAACCGGCCGCCATCGTCGGCATCGGGCGTTACGCCGAACAACGCGTGCGTGCATGCGCGGCGCCGGGCGTGCCGACGGCCTATCTGCCGCATCCGAGCCCGGCGAATCCCGCCGCCAACCAGCACTGGCCGGAGCTGGCCGAACACGCGCTGGCGGCATGGTTGCCCGCGCCGACCGCAAGGCGGAAACCGCGCCCTCGCCGTTGACGTGCATCAGCCAAAAAGCGCCACATCCACACCAAGGGAGAGGCCGGCCACTCGCCACCCCACATCATCGCCGTGGCGCTGCTGGACGGCGAGGGGCATAGCGGCAGTGCGCGCCAGAACGCATCGTGCGCGTGGAGTCCCTGCTGCAAAGGGTAGTGGTGACGCCGCACGCGGCGTTTAGCGCGCGCTTTCCCGCCGAGATGCCGAGCCGGGTTGAAGTGGAACTGCACGACGGCATGCAGTTCTGCGCTTCGGCCCGCGAAAGCCTGCAAGTTCGGCATCACCGAAACCCGCGCGCCGTACTACAACATCTTTGGTACCCGCCGCCTGGCCGACGTGCTGGACGTGGCCGGCCAGCGGGTGGACGGCATCAAGTGGGCCGGCGGTTCCTTTTCGCTGGTACCACGAGAACAGGTGCGCGCATTCAGCGACCTTGCGCACAAACACGACGTGTACGTCGCTTCGGGCGGCTGCTCGAGCGGCCCGCGCGTGCGAACCCTGCCGCCGCCTGAACGCAACCACGGTCGTTGGCGATTGCGCTGACCTGCGTCAGCCACCCGCGGCTCGCGCCCGGCGACAATTGCTCCGCTGAACCAACCACAAGGACCCAACCATGTTCCGCCGCATTTTCGTTCTCGTCGTGCTCGGCCTGCTGTCCACGCCGCTGTGGGCCGCCAACTGCGCCACCACCGTCGAAGCCAACGACGCCATGCAGTACAACGTTTCCAACGTCAACGTGCCGAAGACCTGCAAGACCTTCACGGTCACGCTGAAGCACACCGGCAAGCTGGCCCGCAACGTGATGGGCCACGACTGGGTGCTCACCAGCGCCGCCGACAAGGCTGCGGTTGACGCCGACGCCGCCAAGGCTGGCCTGGACAACAACTACGTCAAGCCTGGCGACACCCGCGTGATCGCGCATACCAAGATCATCGGTGGCGGCCAGACGACGTCCGTCACGTTCAAGCCGTCGGCGCTGAAGGCGGGCACCGACTACGTGTTCTTCTGCTCGTTCCCCGGCCACTCGACGGTGATGCACGGTACCGTCACGTTGACCAGCAAATAGGCATCCCTGCGCGCCGGCTGCAGCGTGCGCGCAGGCTTGCCCAATCCGGGTGCG
>JAICHS010000185.1 GCA_025924775.1 Rhodanobacteraceae bacterium | reverse complement strand
GCTGGGCTACCTGCTGATCGGCGTGGGCGAGTTGATCTTCTACCTCGACGCCGCCGCCGGGATCATCAAGGTCTACGGCAATCTCGGCCGGGCGATGGGCTGGCAGTGGCTGTTCGGTGGCAAGGTCGATCCCAACCACTCGAAAACGGTGGTCGCGAGCACCAGCATGATCATCGCGAACTCGCTCGGGATCATCGCCGGCGCGGTGGTGCTGGTGATGAGCCTGATCAACATCTTCTATCCACAAGTCGCGCTGGATGCGCTGTTCACCAAGACGCTGACCTACTGGTTCGGCCACATGTACATCAACGCCGCGATCTACATGGGCGTGATCGCGATCTACGAACTGCTGTCGCGCTACACCGGCAAGCCGTACCCGCTTTCGCGCGCGTTCGTGTGGGGCTGGGCCGCGACCACGGTGTTCGTGATCACCGTGTTCCCCCACCACCTGCTGATGGATTACGCCGAGCCGCACTGGTTCCTGGTCATGGGCCAGATCGTGTCGTGGACTTCCGGCTTCCCGGTGGTGGTGGTGACCGCGTGGGGGGCATTCACCAACCTGTACCGCGCGAACATGCGCTGGAGCATGCCGTCGCGGTTGCTGCTGCTGTCTCTGTTCGGCTGGGTGGCCGGAGGATTCGGCGCCGTGCTGGACAGCACCATCCGCATCAACCGCGTGATGCACAACACCCAGTGGGTACCCGGGCATTTCCATTTCTATCTGCTGCTGGGCGTGCTCGCCATGATCCTGGGGTTCATGTATCACCTCGTCGGTGAGCGGGTGCACGCGCCACCCAACTCGGGGGCCGACCGCGTGGGCTTCCCGGTGTATGTGATCGGTGGCCTGATTTTCCTGGTGGCATTCCTCGACGCCGGGCATCTCAGTGTGCCCCGACGCATGGCCGAGCACCTGCCCGCGTGGACGTCTACCGACAAGCTCGGTTCGATCGGGGCAATCCTGGTGGTGCTGGCGATGGTGTATTTCGCAATCCGGATCGCCGCCGGCTTGTTGAAGGCACCCCCTTCCGCGACTGCCGGGGCCCCCGTGCCCGGGAGGTCGGGTGTCGGTACTCCGGACGCTGCTGGCTAGCCTCGTGATCCTCGCGGCGGGCGTTGCGACGCTCGCCGCGGCCACCGACGGGTTCCGGGCCTTCACCACCGAAACCGCACGCCGGCTCGACGTGCGCGAGCATCCGCGCGTGCTGCCACCGGCCGCCCTGCAAACGGCCCGCGGCGACACTTTGTCGCTCGCCCGCCTGCGGGGCAAATGGCTGCTGGTCGATTTCATCTACACCCGCTGCACGACCTACTGCTCGCTGCAGGGTACCGAATTCGCGCGCCTGCAGAATCGCCTGGCGCGGCCGCTCGCGCAAGGCGGGGTCGTGTTGCTCAGCATCAGCTTTGATCCCGTGCGCGACGGGCCGTCGGAGCTGGCCGCGTACCTGCGGCGCTCGGGTGATCGCGGTACGGGCTGGATCGCGGCGCGCCCGACCGGCCGGGATGAGCTCGCCACCCTCATGCAGGCCTTCGGTGTCGTCGCGATCCCGGACAGCCTGGGTGGCTATGTCCACAATTCCGCGATCGCGGTGGTGGATCCCGCGGGGCGGCTGGTGGCGATCCTCGACTGGGACGATTCGCGCGCAGCCGAACGCTTTGTCACCGCGACACTGACGCCATGAGGATCGCTCCCGCCCATCAGGCAGGCATCGGGGCGGTGCTGTGGGTCGCGCTGGCCCTGCCGCCGATGCAGCGTGCCTTGACGGCCACGATGACGCTGCAGATGCTGGTGCAGATTCCGCTGCTGGCCGTGGCCGGATGGCTGGTGGTGCAGGCCCTGCCGCGACGGCTCGACGCACGCCTGTCCGCGTGGGACCGTAGCGGCGTCAGCGGGTTGCTGCTGGCATCCCTGGCGTCGATGGTGTGGATGCTGCCGCGCGCCATGGACGCGGCCATTGACGATCCGTGGGTGGCGCTGGCCAAGTTCTTGAGCGTCCCGCTGCTGGTCGGAGCGGTGCTCGCGCTGAGTTGGCCGCGCATGGGCTTCGTGGTCCGCGGGGTGTTCCTGGCCGAACTGGTCGCGAGTGCGTTCCGCCTCGGCTGGCTGTACCTCGCATCGCCCGTCCGCCTGTGCAGCAACTACCTTCTGGATGACCAGCAGTGGCTTGGCAAGCTGCTGCTCGCCCTCGGGGTGGCGATTTCGTTGGTACTCGGCTGGCAACTGTTGTGGGGCCGCATTGAGGTGGAGCGGCCGCACCGGCAAGGGCCCGGGACGGCCTGACCTGCGGCCGGTGTATCCTATGCGGCCTGAACGACCCTGGGTACCGTTGTGTCCTGGCTGCAGAAACTGACCACGCCGAAGATCCGCACCGAGGGCACCGCCGGCCACGGCAAGGTGCCGGAAGGTGTCTGGGAAAAGTGTTCCGGTTGCGGCATCGGACTGTATCGGCCCGAGCTTGAGCGCAATCTGATGGTGTGTCCGAAGTGCGGGCACCATCATCCGATCGGCGCGCGGGCGCGGCTGACGGCATTCCTGGACGCGGGCGGCACGGAACTAGACGCCGGGCTGACGCCGGTCGACGCGCTGAAGTTCAAGGACTCCAAGAAATACCGTGATCGCATCCTGTCGGCGCAGAAAAACAGTGGCGAAAAGGACGCGCTGGTCTCGATCCGCGGCGCGCTGAAGGGCATGCCCGTGGTTGCCTGCGCATTCGAGTTTGCCTACATGGGCGGTTCGATGGGCTCGGTCGTCGGTGAAAAGATCACGCGCGCGGCCGAAGCCGGGTTGCGCGACAGGGCCGCGTTCGTCTGCTTCACCGCGACCGGTGGTGCGCGCATGCAGGAAGGCCTGCAATCGCTGATGCAGATGGCCAAGACCTCGGCTGCGCTGGCGCGCCTGCGCGGCGCGGGCCTGCCCTACGTCGTGGTGCTGACGCATCCCACCACGGGCGGTGTGTCCGCCAGTCTCGCGATGCTGGGCGACATCCACATCGCCGAGCCCAAGGCGCTGATCGGGTTCGCCGGTCCGCGCGTGATCGAGCAGACCGTGCGCGAAACGCTGCCGGAAGGTTTCCAGCGTTCCGAGTTCCTGCTGGAGCACGGCGCCATCGACATGATCTGCGACCGTCGCGAATTGCGCGACCGCATCGCCGAGCTGCTGGCGATCCTGACGCACCGCGCGAAGGTGGCGTAACGCCTTGGGCGACTCGCTTGGCGGTGTGCGTCGCATGCGCCTGCATGCCACTGCGTCACGCAACGGCGAGCGAATGGCGTCCACAGCATTTCCCGCGCTCCGCCCCTGGGCACGGATGGTTTCCGTTTGCACGGCCGCAGGGAAGCCACCAAAGGCGAGGCCACCCTTGTGCCGCACGCCATGAAAACCCTCGACGAGTGGCTCGCCTACCAGCAACACCTTCACGCGCAGGGCATCGATCTCGGCCTTGACCGCGTGCGCGAAGTCTGGTGGCGGATGGGTGCGCGACGGCCGGCACCGGTCGTGATCACGGTGGGGGGCACCAACGGCAAGGGCTCGACCGTCGCGTTTCTGAAAGCGATGCTGAGCGCGGGCGGGATGCGCGTGGGCGCCTACACCTCGCCGCACATCCTGCGCTACAACGAGCGCGTGCGCGTGGCGGGTGCCGACGCCGATGACGCGCTGCTGGTGGCGGCATTCGAACGCGTGGAGGCCGCGCGCGGCGATACCACGCTGACCTATTTCGAATTCGGCACGCTGGCCGCCTTCGACGTGTTCGCGCGGGCGAACCTGGACGTCGCGGTGTTGGAAGTCGGGCTGGGGGGGCGGCTGGACGCGGTCAACATCATCGACGCGGATTGTTCCGTCGTGGTCACGGTGGACCTGGACCACATGGAATACCTGGGCCCCGACCGCGAGTCGATCGGACGCGAAAAGGCCGGCATCCTGCGCGCGGGTCGTCCGGCGATCCTGGGTGAAACCGATCCACCACAATCGTTGCTGGCGCACGCGCACGCCATCGGCGCGCAGGTGGAAATGCTGGGGCGCGACTTCGGCTGGTCACCCGAACCCGGGGCGCTGGCATGGTGGCATCGCGATGCCACGCAGGCGCGTTACGTCGCGCCGGCCGCCGGCACGGGGTCGGACATCGTGCTGCACGGCGAATTGGCGCTCGAAGGTGCGTTCCAGTTCCACAATGCGGCGTCCGCGATCGCGGCGCTGCACGCGTTGGGCGGGCGGGTGCACTGGAACACCCACGCGCTGGAGAAAGCGCCGGCCGGCGACGGTACCGGGCCGCTGCTGCCCGGACGCCTGCAACACTTGGACACGCATCCGGACCTCGTGGTGGACGTGGGCCACAACCCGCAGGCGGCGCGCGAGCTGGCACACTGGCTGGACCGGCACGCGGTGGCGGGCGTGACGCGCGCGGTGTATGGCGCGCTTGCCGACAAGGACATCGAAAGCGTGGTGGCGGCGCTGGGCGCGCGCATCGGCCGCTGGTACGTCGCGGGGCTGCAGGACGAATCGCCGCGCGGCGAAACTACCGCGCGGCTGGCGGCCCGCCTGCGTGCGGCATGGCCCGCCGCGGTGCTGGCCGAGTACCCGGACATTCCGGCGGCGCTGGCGGCCGCGCGGGCGGAAGCCGCGCCAGCGGACCGCATCATCGCGTTCGGCAGCTTTCACGTGGTGGCGCCGGTGCTGCGGCAGGTCGGTCGCGTATAATTCCGGGCACCCGGCCTTTGGGCGTTCGAGCGGACGCGGTGCGACATGCCGCCCAATGCCAGCAGATTCGTCTCGTGGTGTAACTACATGGATTCAGGCTTGAAAAAACGTCTGCTTGGTGCGGCGGTGTTGATCGCGCTGGCGGTGATCTTCGTGCCGATGTTGCTGCCGGGCTCCAACCCGGGCTCGCAATCGACCGGCACGAAGATGGCGCCGGAACCCAGTGGTGAGCTGCAGACGCGGGTGCTGCGGGTCGGGCCGGACGGCGCCAGCGCGGGTTCCAGCACCGCTGCGGCCGTTGCCGACCCCGATCACGTCGCGACGCTGAACCTCAACGGACAGCCGACGCCGGCCTTGCAGCCGATCAGCTCCGGCCTGCCCATCGAGGCGACCACCAGTCCCGTGGCCAGTGCCGCGGCTTCCGTGCCGGCGGCCAGCGCACCTGCACCGACGCCGAAGCCCTCCGCGGTGGCGGCCG
>JAICHS010000184.1 GCA_025924775.1 Rhodanobacteraceae bacterium | reverse complement strand
TTCACGCCTTACGCGACGTGTCCGCTGGCACCGCCCGAAAACCGGCTGCCGCTACGGGTGCTGGCAGGCGAACTCAAATACGGCGAAAACCATTGATAATCGGGAACCTTTTGGCACACGCGCGCTCAAAGTTGCCAGTGTTGCGCGGGTGCGGCGGCGCGCCTGGACACGGACAACGGACCCTGGATTCGAAACCGACATGAGCAGGATCGCCATCGTGATGGTTTGGGCCGTGGGCGCGTTGCTGCCCGCGGGCGCGGCGTTGGCGCAGCAGCCGAAAACGTCGGCTGCCGCTACGCCGACCGCCACGCCTGCCAGCAGTCGCGCCCAGCTGTCCTATGCGCTCGGTTACGAGGCCGGGCTCGACCTTGGCCAGCGCAAGCTGGATATCGACCTGGCGACCATCCTGCGCGGTGTGGAAGACGGCTACTCGCGCAAGAAGCCCGCGTACTCGCCGCAGCAGATGCAGCAGGTGCTGCAGGCGATGCAGCGCAAGATGGTTGCCGAGGCGCGCGCCGCGTACCAGAAACTGGCGGCAGCCAACCTGGAAAAGGCGCGTGCGTTTTTCGCCGAGAACGCCAAGAAGCAGGGCGTCATCACGCTGCCGTCCGGCGTGCAGTACAAGGTGCTGGAAAGCGGCAACGCCAACGGCAGCAAGAGCCCGGACATCAACAGCGCGGTCGTGCTGCAGTACCGCGGCGAGTTCCTGGACGGCACCGTTTTCGCCGACACCAAGGACAACGACAAGCCGGCGGTGTTTCCGGTCAATTTCATGATTCCGGGCTGGCGCGACATCATCACGCGGATGCACGTTGGCGACCATTGGCAGGTGTTCGTTCCGCCCGACCAGGCCTATGGCATTCGCGGCGACCTGCCGCGCATCGGACCCAACGAGGCGTTGGTGTTCGACCTGCGCCTGCTGGGCATCAAGCCGTAGCCACCTCGACCGACCGGTTGCCCGCTGCAGCATCGCGGTGCCCGGCTTGACCCGCCGTGGTTCCTCGGCGGTTCCCGATGGTTGCGCTACGCTTGGCGCATGTCACGTGAAACCATGGTTCAGCCAACCGCCACGCCGGTCACGCCATGCGTCGGTGTGTGCCGGATGGACGCCGACGGGTTGTGCCTGGGCTGCCGCCGCTCGCTGGTCGAAATCGCGCGTTGGAGCGCACTGAGTGACGACGAACGGCGGCGCTGGATGCGCGAGCAGCAACCGCTGCGCCCGCCGCCACGACCATGAGCGGCTGGATCGAGGCGCTGGCGCCGGCCTTGCATCCGCTGGCGGCGCCCCCCGGGCCGCCCGGCTGGAACCACGATCACCTGGTCGAATTGATTGGCGACGATGCACGCCGTGACGCCGCGGTATTGCTGGCGGTGCGGGACGTACCCGAGCCGCGCGTGGTATTCACGCTGCGGCGCGACGGTCTTGCCCACCATGCGGGCCAGGTCAGTTTCCCGGGCGGCGGCGTCGAAGCCGTCGATGCGGACGTGGTGGCGACGGCGTTGCGCGAAAGCCGCGAGGAGATTGCGCTGGATGCGCGCGCGGCACAGCCCCTCGGTTACCTCGATTGCCTCGAAACCATCAGCGGCTTTTGCGTGACGCCGGTGGTGGCGCGCCTGGCGCCGGAGGCCGTGTTGGTGCCACAGCCCGAAGAAGTTGCGAGGATCTTCGAGGTGCCGCTGGCCTTCCTGCTGGATCGGCGCAACCTGCGACCGTTTGAATACCGCTACCGCGACGAGCGGCGGCAGGTGTATGAATACATCGGCGTGGCGCCGCGCATCTGGGGCGCGACGGCGGCGATGCTGGTCAACTTGCTGCAAAGACTGGGACGCTGGGAATGAACGAATCGAAGGTGCTGATTGAAGCCACGGTGCTGGCGGCGCTGCCAGCGCGGGACGTGCTGATCATCGATTGCCGGTTTGCGCTCTCCGATCCCGGCAAGGGTGAGCGCGATTTCATCGCCGCGCACATTCCCGGTGCAGTGTATGCAAGCCTCGATCACGACCTGTCCGACCTGTCCAAACCGGGCCTGGGCCGACACCCACTGCCGGAAGAGGAGGCGTTTTCGCGCAGCTTGTCGCGCTGGGGCTGGCATGCAGGTCAGCGCGTGGTGGCCTACGACGACATGGGCGGCGCGCTCGCCGCGGCGCGCCTGTGGTGGATGCTTGGCGTTGCCGGCATCGAAGCGGCCGTACTCGATGGTGGTTGGCAGGCGTGGCTTGCAGCCGGATTACGCACCGAACACGGCGCGCCCGGGGCGCGTGCGGCGACGCGGGTCGAGCGGCACTTCGACCCGACCCGCGTGGTGTATTACGACGAGCTGGCCACGCTGCGCGGACAGGCATCCATGTTGTTGCTGGATGCGCGCGCGGCACCGCGTTTCCGTGGTGAATCCGAGCCCATCGACCGCGCCGCGGGCCACGTTCCGGGTGCCCACAACCGGCCCTTCATGCAAAACCTTGGCAGCGATGGCCGCTTCAAATCCGCGGACGCGTTGCGCGCGGAATTCGAGGCCGCGTTGGGTAGCTACGCCGCACGCGACGTCGTGCACATGTGCGGTTCCGGCGTCACGGCGTGCCACAACCTGCTGGCGATGGAAGCGGCCGGCTTGCACGGATCGCGCCTGTTCGCGCCGTCGTGGAGCGGGTACTCCAGCGATCCGGCCCGGCCCGTGGCCACCGGGGACTAGAACTTCACGCCGGTCAGCAGCATCGTCTCACCGAGGTTCTTGCCGCCGCCGATGAGGCGGCCGTTGGAAACGTGCCGCAGCATCACGATGAAGTGGCCGTCCTGCCAGCCCGCACTGGTCATGAATTCAAAGCGGCTGGACAGCGCGTCGGTGCGCGTGCTGGTGACAGCAACCTGTTCGCTGACGAACCAGTGCGGGTCGGGTGCGGTGATACGCACGCCGCCACCGGCGAGGAACACCTCGTGGTCAAGGTCATCGTCGTGGGTGTTGCGGGCGTTGACCCAACCGACCGTGGCGATGGGGCGAAACTGGAAGTGGCCATCGTCGGACGCGGTTCTGAACATGCTGGCAAACGCTGCAGCGGTCGTGCGTGCCGAAGACGTGGCACTGGGACCTGCGACGACATTGAAATCTGCCGCCGCGGCCATCCCGGGGATCCCGAGCCCCAGCGCCAGCATCATCGATATGACTCCGTAGAACCTGCGCATCCGCGCCATGTGACACCCCGTTCGTTTGCCGTGTATGTACGGATGCCCAACTTGGGCGCGCGCAATCATTTTTCAACATGGCCATGTGGAAATGCCAACTGGTAATGGCCACAGCCCGCCATGTATTGTGTCTAAAAACGTTGCTTGCGATATAATTGCCTTGACAATTACTGTTTCGGCCATATTATCCGCGGCGTGCAAAATGTTGTGACCCCTTCCCAGACACCCTTCGGGCTGTGCCGGCTCATCGGCCAGATCCGCGGCGAGATCGTACTCGGCATCGAGCAGGCGCTGGACGCGGCGGGCGTGGAGTTGAACTTCAGCCAGTTCCTGGCGCTGAAACGACTGGGCGAAGACGGCCCGATGGCGCCGGGCGAGCTGGCGCGCATCCTCAACTACAGCCCGGGCGCGTTGACCCGGTTGCTCGACAAGCTGGAACAACTGGGCTACCTGCAGCGCGTGCCCGACCCCACCGATCGGCGCGCATTGCGGCTGGAGTTGACGCCCTCCGGGCGCAGCATCCACAAGCGCATGATTGCCTGTGGCAACGCCGCGGCCGAGCGGGCCTTCGCGGAAATTTCCCAGGCGGAACGCCGGCAGCTGCACGACTTGCTGGCGCGCGTGCTCAATCACCTGCATGGCGAGCGTGAGCGGCTCGCCAGCTCCTGACCTCGACGGAATCTTTTCCATTGCCATGATCCCCGTACCCACATTGCGTCGCGGTACCCCGCTGGTTTTCCTCGCCGCCATGCTTTTGAGCGGTTGCGCCAGCACGGGTGGCCTGCAATCACGGGCGACACCGATGCAGCCGGCGGCGTTGTCCGCCCAGCGCAGCCTTGCCGGGGTACGGCTGGATGCCGCCGCGTGGCCCAGGCGGGATTGGTGGCAGGCTGCCGGGGACGCCCAGCTCGACAAACTGGTGGCCGAGGCGCTGGCCGACAATCCCGACATGGCATTGGTGGATGCGCGCGTGCGCGCGGCGCTGGCCGCCGCCGGCGCCGCCGATGCCGCGCGCAAGCCGACCTTGAACGGTGGAGCCAGCATCTCCGGCGCGCGCGTGCCGCCGTTGTTGCCGCCGATCGCCGACGGACACTTCGGCGTCATCCGCTACGGTTATCTCAGCTTCAAGTGGGACATCGACCTGTGGGGCGGCAAGCGCGCCGCGTGGCAGGCCGCGGTTGGCAACGCCCGCGCGGTCGAGGTGGACGCGCAGGCCGCGCGCCTGAAACTGTCGGCCGATGTGGTGCAGGCCTACTTCGACCTTGCGGGCGCCTACGCGCAGCGCGACCTGGCGCAGGCGGAACTGCAACGCGCGGAAGACTTCCTGAATCTCACCCACAAACGCGTCGCCAACGGCATCGACAGCAAGTTTTCACTCGCCCGCATCCAGGGTGAAACCGCGAGTGATCGCGCGCACCTGGAAGCCGCCGATAACGCCGTGCGCACCGGTGGCCTGGTACTGGCCGCGCTGCTGGGCAAGGGGCCTGACCGCGCGCTGGATATCCACCGCCCCGTGCTGCCTGCGGTGCCGGCGCTGGCGCTACCCAGCGACCTGCCGGCCGACCTGCTGGGCCGGCGTCCCGACGTGGTGGCCGCGCGCTGGCGGGTGGAAGCCGCGGGCAAGGACATCAAATCCGCCAAGGCGAAGTTCCTGCCGAACCTTGGCATCAGTTCGCTGGTGGGGCTGATCGCCCCCTCGACGATGGACCTGTTTTCGTTGACCAACCGCTTCTACACCGTGGCGCCCGCGGTCAGCCTGCCGATCTTCGAGGGCGGCGCGCTGCGCGCCAACCTTGCCGGCAAGGACGCCGCGCGCGACATCGCGGTGGCGCAGTACAACCAGACGCTGGTGCACGCCATCAACCAGGTGGCGACGCAGGTGGATGGCCTGCGTTCGCTGGACGCCCAGGTCGGCGACGCCGCGACCGCGCGCGACAGTGCCGAGGACGCCTACAAACTCGCGATGCAGCGCTACCGCGCCGGCGTCGGCAACTTCCTCGAGGCGCTCAGTGTGCG
>JAICHS010000183.1 GCA_025924775.1 Rhodanobacteraceae bacterium | reverse complement strand
GAGGCGATGCCGGATTCGTGGTGGCCCGGGTATTCCCAGTCGATGTCGAGGCCGTCGGCACCATGCGCGACCAGCATCCGCGCCGCGCTGTCGGCGAAGGCCTTGCGACCCGCGGCCGTGGCGGCGGCTTCCGAGAATCCGCCGGCGGCCCAGCCGCCGACGGAAATGTCCACCTTCAGTTCCGGATCGCGTGCCTTCAGTGCAAGCAGCGGTTGCAGCCTTGCCACGGCCGCCGGGCTCAATGCCACGCGTCCGTGCTGCACTTCCGCGAACGCGAAAATGAGCGTATCCAGCTTGCCAAGATCCCTGGCCTGTTCCGGATGCCAATTCATCGCATAGCCGATGACACGGTAGTGCGCGGGGCCGGGTGGGGTGGCGCGCGCGGTGTTGCAGGCGAGCGCGAGCAAGCCCGCGAACGCCAGCGCCAGGGGCAGGCACGAACGCACGCGGTTACCTCGTGTGCCCGGCGCGTGCGTCGAACAACGCCCGCACATCCTGCACGAACAGCGCGTCGCTGGCGGGGCGCGCGTAGAACATGTGCCCGCCCGGGTACTCCTTCACCTCGACGCGGGTCGGATCGCCCATGGCCGGCATCTGGTCCACGGCCAGCACCGAAACCATGAACGGGCACGACAGGTCATCCCAGCCGTGCGCGATCAGCACGCGCAGATTGGCGTCGTTGGCCACGGCCTCGCGCAGCTGGCGCACCGAGCCTTCGTTGGCGTCGTCGTCGTCATGCCACAGGCGACCGACCTGGTAGCTCAGGGTGTTGTAGCGGCCATCGTATTTCCAGCCGACCGTTTGCGTCACGAAGTGCACCATCGCGGTGGTGGTGGGCGCGATGATGCCGTTCAAAATCGGGTCGCCGCTGCGCTGGTGCGGCGCGTATGGGAACGGGTCCCACGCGGTGAAGTTGGAATCGTAGCGGCTGCCCAGCTTGCCCTGGGAGCGATAGACCTCGCGCAGGTAGGCCTGCGTTTCCAGGCGGCCGCCGGAGTTCTTCACGAAGGTCGGGTCGAGGCCCGTGAGCTCCGTGACCTTCTTGATCATCGCCGCGTAGGCGGCAGGATCACTGCGTCCCTTCATCAGTGTTTCGGCGTATTCACCACGCGTATACGCAATGATCGGCGCCATGTTGGCGGCACTGAGCTTGCCTTCGCGCTCGAGGTGTGCGGCGGCGATCGAGGGCAGCGTGGTCATCCACGCCATCGGCGAGGTGAATTCGTCGCTCCAGGCCAGCGGGTCGAGGTAGGGCGACACCAGCACCATGCCGTTCATCGCGACGCCGAGTTGGGTCTGCAGGTAATACGCGATCCGCGGGCCGCGGAAGCCGCCGTAGCTTTCGCCCGTGATGTACTTGGGCGATTCCATGCGGCCGTTCTTCACCAGCCAGTCGTACACCACGCGCGACAGGTAGTGGATGTCGGCATCGGTGGAGTAGAAATCCTTGGTGGACTGCTTGTCGTCGACCAGCGAGCGGCTGTAGCCGGTGCCCACCGGGTCGATGAAGACCAGGTCGGTGAAGGGCAGCCACGAATTCGCGTTGTCGTGCAGGCGTGCCGGCTCGGAAGGCGTGTCGCCCGCGACGCCGAAGCTGACGATCTTGGGGCCGATCGCACCGAAGTTCAGGAATACCGACGATGCCCCGGGCCCGCCGTTGAAGGCAAACGTCACCGGGCGGTTCTTGCCAGGTGCGGTGTACGCCGTATAGACGACCTGCGCGATGGTCTTGCCGGCATCGTCGCGCACCGGCAACCAGCCGACCGTAACGGTGTACTTGATGCTGCGACCGTCGATGACCGCGCTCTGCGATTTGCTGGCGGCGGCCGGCAGCGGCGGCAGCTCGGATGCGGTGGTGCTGGCGGCCGCGGGCTTGTGATGATTGGCGGCATGCAGCATCGGCGGCATGCCGCACGCGGCCAGGCCGGCGGCGACCAGCAAAGTCGCAAGGAAGGGCTTGGACATCGGAGGTTCCTTTGGGAAACCCCGGAGGCTAGCAAGCGCGACACGCGCGCGAGCGTGCTGGAAGGCACGCCCGCGCGCGGTCGGGAACCGGGTTGCGCGTCAGTTGCTGCTGCTGCCGGTGGCGGGCGCACCTGCGGCCGGAGCCGCGGTCGACCCTGCCGGGGCGGCTTGCGTGTCGCTCTGTGCGTAGTGGCCGAACTGCACCGTGTAACCGGCGCGGGTGCCCGGCGGCAACGTCGCCGGGTCGGCATACACGCTGACGGTATAGGTTGCCGCGGTGGCGACGGGGGCCGACCACTTGCTGACGTTGGAGGTCGCGTTGTCCACCAGTGTCTGGCCATTGGACGCGACCTTGAAGTGCACCTTCGGATCGTTCGTGACAAGGTTCACGGCCAGCGTCTGGCCGGCCGCGATGTCGGCCGTGTAATCGCGCGCGGAACCCTGGGAGTCAAGCGTGCCAGACTCCTGCACCCATGGGTTGCCGGCGGTGAAGGTTACGGGGGTTGCCGGCACGCGCAGGTCCGCCTGGCCGTACTGGCCTATCTGCAATGCGTACTTCGGGGTTCCGTTCCGCTGCACCGCACCGGGCTGGATGTACACGTGGATCAGGTAGTGCGTGGCGGCCGTGGCGACCGGCGCCGACCAGGTGGTCGCGCCGGTCTTGTAGGTATCGACCAGGTCCCGGCGGCTGCCGTCCTGCCGGATCTTGAAGAACACGTTTGGATCGCGCGTGATCAGGTTGATCTGCAGGATCTTGCCCACCGCGACGTCCACCGCGTACTCGTGGAAGTTGTCGGTGCGGCTCAAGGTGTCGACTTCCTGCGCCCAGGGGTTGTTGGGCTGGAAGGTCACGTTGACGGGCGTGGCAGCCGCCGCAGGAAGGGCCGTTGCGCAGCACAGCGCGGCGCCGAGGGCGAGCACGCAGGGACGGAGGAACGTGGGGCGTGGCATGAACGGAAACCTCTCGCTGATTGGGTGAAGCGCCCCCTTGCAACGCTGGGCGCGAGACGCGGCGTCGCAACAACGCCGGATTCCGCGCCAGCATACTATTTATTTCCGTGCGAGCGGTTTTGGCGACGCTGGCCGCCGCCCGCGGGCGGCGGCCCATGTGCATCAGTGGGTATGCCCGTGGACGCGGCACGCCGCACCGTCCGTGACGCTGGTGACGGCGCCGGCCGTTGCGCTGATGCTGCGGCTGTAGCACGCGCCGCGTGAGTCGGTGAATGCATAGTCCTGCGACGCCTGCTGCCCGGTCGGTCCCGCGAAGGCGCCGCTCGCGTCGAAATTCAGCGTGTCGGACGCATGGTCAGACTGGCGGCGGCTGGAGGTGTAATGGCCGCCGGGGCCGCCCTCGCTGTATTGCCGTGCATAGTTCTGGGTGACCGTGGTGGCTTGCGTCTCGCTGCCGTCGTTGGCGACCTGCACCGTGATGTCCATGTCGAGCGGGAACGACCAGCTGACGTTGGTGGTCGCCGGGCCATCGAATGGACGGCCAAACGAGCGCTCCTGCGCGCTGCTGGTCTGCGTGATGTCCTGCGTGAACTGCGTGCTGGCGTTGACGATCTGCTGGCTGTTGCGGAACTGCAGGTCCTGGACCACGTTCGAGGGCACCCGCCCGTGCGGCGTGTCGAGGTAACCGCGCGTGACCAGGTTGTGGTGCGAGGTGACGACGAAGGCGTAGTGGACGCCGTCGGGGTTGGCGGTGTTCGCCTGGACCGGGTGCACGCCGCTGTCGGCGTCCTGGGTCAGCGCGCCGGTCAGGCGGCTGGCCGCGTGATCCTGGTAGAGCAGCAGCGTCGCGGCGGTCGCGAAGTACTGGCTGTTGTTCGCAAACGCCGGATCGCCGGTGACCACGCTGACGCTGACCGTGTGCGGCTGGCCGTTGTCCAGCAGGCCGGCGAACGGCGTGATGTCAACCCGGTAGGGTTCGAAGTTGAGGGTCTGCACGCCGGGAATCGGTCGCCACAGGTAGGGATCGACACCGCCGGTGAACACCCAGCCCGAGATCGGCACGATGCCGGCCGGCTTGCCGTCGATCGCGACTTCGGCCTCGCGGAACGCGGTGCCGCCGCAGCCCGTGACGGAGGCGTAGGCGTCCGGCCCGCAGCTGTACCAGAACTCGTCGCCCGACTGCGGCTGGGCGATCACGTCCAGGTAGGCGCGGTCGATGTTGGCGGGCAGGGTGAAGGTGCGCGCCAGCGGCGCGCCGTCGGTGTTGATGTTCGCGTAGACGCCGGCGGGGTCGGCGCTGAGCGACAGCACCTGGTCGGGTTCGCGCGGCGCCGGAAATTCCGGTGTCGCGGGGTAGAAGTCGAGTTCGGCGCTGCCGGTGATCGAGCCGTTGTAGGTGCTGTTGTAGATGTTGTACAGCGCCGCGTTACCCGGGTGTGCGGATGCGAGCAGGGCCGACAGGTCGGTGACGTCGCGTTCGACGTGCCAGCCGGGGCTGCGTGCGGTCGAAGGTTCCTGGGTGGTGCCGAAGTACACGTTGGTGCCGCCGATCCACACGCTCGCGGTGCGGTCGAACTGGCGCCCTGTGGTGACGTTGTAGTCGGCCTTGAAGACCACCTTGTTCCAAGGGCCCGCGCAACCCGGCGGTGGTGCGTAGTCGAACGGGTGGTTGGCGTAGTCGTCAAAAGTGCCGGTCGCTGAGCCTGCGCTGTACAGCTTGACCACGCACGGCGTTTCGGCGGGCACCGGTACCAGCGGGTCGGCGACGGCGGCACCCGTTTCGCCGATCGCGATCGGCGGTCCGACGATGGCCTCGGGGGCCATTGCCGCGGCGGCACTCAGGCTGGCCGCGAGGCCAACGAACAACGCGGTGGATATGCGGGGAAAGCGGACACGGGATGCTGCCGACATGGCGTTCTCCTGATGGCGTGAACCTCCCCGGTCCAAGCGCGGCAGGCTAGCACGTTGCGGACTGAAACGTTACAGTCGCGGGCCTTGCGTACCCCTTCCACCCGCCTGCCGACGAGAGGCTCATGCTTCCCAACATTTCGTTGCTGAACCTCGCGATCGTCGCGGTGACGTGCATCGTATCGTGGCTTGCCTTCAAGGACGCCAAGCTGATGCAGCGGCTGCTGTTGTGGCCACCGGCGATCGAGAAGAAGCACGAATATTGGCGGTTGTTGAGCTACGGCCTGGTGCACGCGGATTTCCAGCACCTGCTGTTCAACATGATCACGCTGTTCTTTTTCGGCAGCGCGGTGGCCACGCTGTTCACCTTTGCCCTGGGGTCGCTGG
>JAICHS010000182.1 GCA_025924775.1 Rhodanobacteraceae bacterium | reverse complement strand
ACGCGACGAGGAGTGCCCGGCGCCGCAGTCGTTCGAATACTGGCACGCACTCAAGACGCTGGGCGTGCCGACCACGCTGGTGGTGTACGCCAACCAGGGCCACCACATCGCCAACCACGCCGACCAGGCAGACATCCTGCGTCGCACGCTCGACTGGTTCGGGAAATACCTTGCGGCGGCGCCGGTGCACTGACAATCATCGCGCCGGCGAGGCTCAGAACAGCTCGCCCTGCGGCGAAGGCTTGCGCGGCAGCGTGAAGCGCGTGCAATCGAGTTGCAGCGTGCGGACACGCGCGAAGCCGTACCTGCGGCAGGCGACTTCGAAGCGGCGCCGCAGCAGGTCCGCGAATGGCCCCTGACCGCGCATGCGGGTGCGGAAATCGGAATCGTAGTCGCGGCCGCCGTTCATCTGCATGACCAGGCTCATCACGTGATCGGCGCGCTGCGGCACGTGGATCGCCAGCCATTCGCGGAACAGCGTCTTCAGCTCCCACGGCAGGCGCAACACGGTGTAACCGGCGGTGCTGGCGCCCGCGGCGGCCGCACGTTCCAGCACGGCTTCCATGTCGCGATCATTCAAGGCCGGAATGATCGGGGCGACCAGCACGCCGGTCGGCACGCCGGCCTGTGCCAGCGCTTGCACCGCCTGCAAACGCCGGTGCGGGGCGCTGGCGCGCGGTTCCAGTTTCTCGGCCAGGTGGTTGTCCAGCGAATTGATCGACACGAACACCTGCACGAGGTTTGCGCGCGCCATCGGTGCCAGCAGGTCGAGGTCACGCTCGACCATCGCATTCTTGGTGACGATGGTGCACGGATGGTGGCATCCGGCCAGCAGTTCCAGCGCCGCGCGCGTCAGCCGCCACGTTTTTTCGACCGGCTGGTACGGATCGGTGTTGCTGCCGAGGTTGATCGGCTTCGGCACGTAGCCGGGTTTCGCCAGTTCCGCGCGCAGCACCTCCGCGAGGTTGACCTTGGCACGCAGTTTCGTTTCGAAATCCAGCCCCGGCGACAGGTTGAGATAGCTGTGGCTGGGGCGCGCGAAACAATAAATGCAGCCATGCTCGCAACCCCGGTAAGGGTTCAGCGACTGCTCGAACGGCACGTCGGGCGAGTCGTTGCGGCTGATCACGCTGCGCGCGTGTTCCGCGGTGACCTGCGTGCGCGGACGCGGCGCGGCTTCGTCCAACACGGCGTGCTGCCAGCCATCGTCCTCGGCCTGGTGGCGCACCGTCTCGAAGCGCCCCTCCGGATTGGAGGCGGCGCCACGGCCCTTGATGCGCGCGGGCGGGACGGTTTGCATCGCTCCAGCATACGTTGCGACGTCTCGCCGCCTGCGACGGGTACCGTCGACGCCTTTGCCGTGACCGCCACGCTCGCCGTCGCCAACCTCATACCGCACCCGGTGCAAAGCGAACCATCGGCGAAGTGCGTTCGTGTCACGGCGGGGGTCACGCGGCGGCAAGTGCGCCGTCGCCCGCACTCGTTCCTCGGCGCGCCCGCGTGATCGCCGCTACTTGTCAACAGGTCGCACGGGCCGCGCACCGAACAGGCGCTGGAAGCCACGCTTCAGGGCGGCCAACGCACGCCACAGTTTGGGGATCAGCCACACCAGCAGCAGCACGAACAGCGCCAGCAGCACGACAAACACGACCGGGTGCTTGAACGCCTGCCACAGGCCGAGCAGCAGCACGCCGTCTTCGGAAAAACTGAGTCCCCAGTTGGAAAACGGTTCCGGCGAGGTGTTGACCACCGCCCGAGTGCCGGCCTTGGCTAGGTGCGTGCCAGCCGCGAGCGCCCCCCCCAGGAGCAGGGCGATGGCCTGGGTTTCCGGCGACGCGTGGGCGAACACGCCCCATGCCAGCAGCGCGCCCAGGGGCACCCGCACGAACGTCTGCACGCTGTCCCACGCCGAGTCGAGCGCCGGTACCTTGTCGACCAGGAACTCGACCACCAGCAACGCGCCGGTCGCGGCCAGCACCGGCGTGTGCGCGAGAATCTCAAGTTTCGGTGGCAACGCGACGAAGTGCAGGCGCTGCAACAAGCCCGCGATGAACAGCGCAGCGTACAGGCGGAAACCAGAGGCCCAGGACAGGACACCGGCGAGTGCGACCGAGGGCAGCGCGACCATGCTGACGGCTCCTTGGTGGGTCAGCGTGACCATACGCCTGTCGCGTGTGCCTGCGCTATGATTTGACTGCAACCGCGTTGATCGCTCGGGGATGCTCATGGTTTGGGGCTTGGCGCTGGTTTCCCTGGTGGCTTTCCTGCTGGCGTTCGCCAGCCACTCGCCCGGCTGGATGGGTTTGGGGCTGCTGGTCGGTTTCGTGTGCGCGATCGCCGCGGCGCTGATGTTCATTGACCGCCACCTGCGCGCCAGCTCGCGTCCCGAGCACATGACCGAACGCGAATTCGAAGCCCTGCGCAGCACGCTCCGCAAACCGGGCGGCCCGCCGCCGCGGTTGCCGCCTTCGGATACGCACTGACGCGTTGCACCCGCCCTCCGTCGCTCCGATTTGCTACGCTGGAGGTGGCCTGCCGACGCTGCGCCAAGTGCGGTGTAGCGTTGGCGGTTTCCGGTCCGCCCACGAGGAGTCTTGAGCGATGAGCAACGTGCATCCCGTTCCACCGGCGTTCGCAGCCGCCGAGCAAATCAAGCCCGACGCCTACGCGCGCATGTACCGGGAGTCGGTGGAGGACCCCGACAAGTTCTGGGCCGAGCAGGCCAAGCGGCTGGACTGGATCAAGCCGCCTACGCAGGTCAAGGATGTTTCGTTCGATCCGGACAACCTGCACATCCGCTGGTACGCCGACGGCGTGCTCAATCCAACCGTCAGCTGCCTGGATCGCCATCTCAAGACCCGCGGCGACAAGACTGCGCTGCTGTTCGAGGGCGACGATCCGAACGTCTCCCGCGCCATCAGCTACCGCCAGCTGCATACCGATGTCTGCCGCTTTGCCAACGCGCTGCGCAACCTTGGCGTCGGGAAGGGCGATCGCATCGCGATCTACATGCCGATGATTCCGGAAGCCTGCGTGGCAATGCTGGCCTGCGCGCGCATCGGCGCGATCCACTCGGTGGTGTTCGGCGGGTTTTCGCCGGATGCGCTGGCCGGACGCATCGCGGATTCCAAATGCAAGCTGGTGATCACGGCCGACGAAGGCGTGCGTGCCAACAAGAAGGTCGCGCTGAAGCTCAATGTGGATGAGGCCCTCACCCATCCGGATACCAACAGCGTTGAGACGGTGGTGGTGGTGCGCCACACCGGCGGGGCGATCAACATGCAGTCGCCGCGCGACCGCTGGTGGGCGGCGCTGGTGGAAGGCCAGCCGGCGGAATGCGAGCCCGAGCCGATGAACGCGGAGGACCCGCTGTTTATCCTGTACACGTCCGGCAGTACCGGCAAGCCCAAGGGCGTGCTGCACACCATCGGCGGTTACATGGTGTGGGTGTCGCTGACCCACGCGGCGACGTTCGACCTGCGCGAGGACGACGTGTACTGGTGCACCGCCGACGTCGGCTGGGTCACCGGCCACAGCTACATCGTGTACGGCCCGCTGGCCAACGGCGCCACCTCGCTGGTGTTCGAGGGCGTGCCGAATTGGCCCGATGCGTCGCGCCTGTGGCAGGTGTGCGACAAGCACAAGGTCAGCATCCTGTACACCGCGCCCACCGCCCTCCGCGCGCTGATGCGCGAGGGCGACGATCCGGTCAAGCGGACCTCGCGCAAGTCGCTGCGCCTGCTGGGCTCGGTGGGCGAACCCATCAACCCCGAAGCCTGGGAGTGGTACTTCAATGTGGTCGGCGAAGGCCGCTGCCCGATCGTCGATACCTGGTGGCAAACCGAAACCGGCGGCACCCTGATCTGCCCGCTGCCGGGCGCGACCGTACTGAAGCCCGGCGCGGCGATGAAGCCGTTCTTCGGCGTGCAACCCGCGATCATGGACGCCGACGGCCACACCATCGAAGGCGAGGGTTCCGGCAACCTCGTGATCACGGATTCGTGGCCGGGCCAGATGCGCACGGTGTATGGCGACCACCAGCGTTTCATCGACACGTATTTCAAGATGTACCCCGGCGTGTACACGACGGGCGACGGCGCACAGCGCGACGCCGACGGCGACTGGAAAATCACGGGCCGCGTCGACGACGTCATCAACGTTTCCGGACACCGCATCGGCACCGCCGAAATTGAAAGCGCAATGATGGCGGACCCGCGGGTTGCTGAAGCCGCCGTGGTGGGCTGCCCGCACGCCATCAAGGGCACCACGATCTACGCCTTCGTGACCCCGAAGGAGGGTGTGACCCCGAGTGACGCGTTGAAGAAGGAACTGGTACTCGGCATCCGCGAGCACATCGGTCCGTTCGCCGCACCCGAGTACCTGCAATGGGCAGCGGCACTGCCCAAGACGCGCTCGGCGAAAACCATGCGCCGCATCCTGCGCAAGATCGCGGAAGCCGGAAACAGCGAGGTCGATCTTGCCGCGCTGGGCGACACCTCGACCCTGGCCGATCCCTCGGTGGTGAAGCGCCTGTACGACGATCGTGTGCGGCACTGAGCCTGCACCACACCGATGTCCGAACCCCTGAAGTTCAGCGAGGCGGCGCCGGAAGCCGCCGCCTCACGCCTGGATCCCGGAGCGATCCACCTGTGGCGGATTCCGTATGCGCCGGTGCAGGGGCGTGCGCCACTCATCGCGCTGTTGGGAACCTACCTCGGGCGGCCGGCAGCCGAGGTCGTGCTCGACCAGGTCCCCGGTGGCAAGCCGCGGCTGGCACTTGGCGCCTTTGCGATGAACGACCGGGGCCTGCTGGAGTTCAACTGGTCACACAGCGGCGATTACGCGCTGATCGCACTGGCTCGCGGCAACGCGTTGGGCGTGGATATCGAGCGGTTCGGCAAGGAGCGGCGCGCACTCGAAATTGCGCGCAGGTTTTTCGCCCCGACGGAAGCGGAGGCCTTGGCACGGATTGAGGCGCGCGCGCGCGACGACGCGTTCATCGGCTTGTGGTGTGCCAAGGAGGCGATCCTGAAGGCGGACGGCGCCGGGATCTCGTTCGGACTTGAACGGCTGGTGTTTGCGCGCGCGGGCGATGTCGATTGGCGCCTCGCGCGGATCGACGCGGCACTGGGCGCTGCGGATGACTGGACGCTGAAGAGTTTTGACGCGGCGCCGGGTTATCACGGCACGCTGGCCTGGCGTGGCGCGCCGCGCAAGGTGTT
>JAICHS010000181.1 GCA_025924775.1 Rhodanobacteraceae bacterium | reverse complement strand
GTGGACTTCGCATCCGACTGGCAGGTGACGCCGTGGCTCAAGCTGCTTGCCGGCGTCAGCAACCTCGCCGATCGCAGGTACTACAGCCGCGTCTGGCAAACAGGGCTCGAGCCCGCCTTTGGGCGCACGTGGTACGCGGGGGTCCAGTTGAAGATGTAACGGTGGTTCCGGGCCAGAACCGCCGCAAACAAAAAGCCGGGCCTGGCGGCTCGGCTTTTCGCACGTGGCATTGGTGGGCGGTACAGGGATCGAACCTGTGACCCCTACCGTGTGAAGGTAGTGCTCTACCGCTGAGCTAACCGCCCCGCTTCAATGAAATGATCGATCGCGCGCAGCGCGACGGTCACCTCCCTGCACGCTTGCATAAGAGGGCAGAGCGCGAGGCGAGAACGCGCAAGTTTACGGGCGGTCCCGCGTCCGGTCAATTGGCCGATTCGGGGTGGTTGCTACAATCCGGCGCTTCAACTCCACCCGGATCATGCCATGCACCAGCTTCTGCAAGCCCTTTTGAATTTCCAGATCACGCCCTGGAAAGTGGTGGGGTTTCTCGGCATGGCGATGTTCACCAGCCGCTGGTTCGTGCAGGTGTATGCGACGCGCAAGCATAAGCGGGTAGTGATGCCGTTGTCGTTCTGGGTGCTGTCGGTGTGCGGCAGCATGCTGCTGCTGGCCTACTTCATCGTCGGCAAGAACGACTCGGTGGGGATCCTTTCAAACCTGTTCCCGGTGGTGGTGTCGATCTACAACCTGGTGATGCACCTGCGGCACCAGAAGGATCACGCTTCCGGGGATGCAGCGGCCTGATCCTTCGCCTGGTGCATGGGCCCGGCGCGTCGGTTAGGATCGTGCGCGGGGATCCCGGCCGGGATACTGGGTTCGTGCGCCGGGCGCCGCCACTCCATCCATGGCCTTGGGGGTCACATGAACGCACAACTTGCGGAACGTGAAGCGGCACCGGTCTCACTGGGCGACTGGTTTGTCACCTTGCTGATCCTAGCGATTCCCCTGGTCAACATCGTCATGCTGTTCGTGTGGGGTTTTGCGGATGGCACCCATCCGAGCAAGCGCAATTTTTGCCGCGCCTACCTGATCTGGATGTTGATCGGGCTGGTCATCTTCACGCTGTTCGTGATCCTGGGTGGCATGGCGGCGCTCATGGGGGCGCATGCCATGGACGGCGCAACGCTTTAGCGCGGCGCCGCCGGGACCGGCGGTGTTGCCTCAGTCGGGGTCGTAATCGAGGTTGGCCGACAGCCAACGCTCGGCTTCGGCCAGCGTCCAGCCTTTGCGCTTGGCATAGTCTTCGATCTGGTCCTTGGTGAGCTTGCCGACCACGAAATACTGGCTTTCGGGGTGGCTGAAGTACCAGCCCGACACGGCGGCGGCGGGGTACATCGAGAAACCTTCGGTCAACTGGATGTCGGCGTTCTTCGTTGCATCCAGCAGCCGGAACAGGGTGGCCTTCTCGGTGTGGTCGGGGCACGCCGGATAACCGGGCGCGGGGCGTACGCCGCGCCATTTTTCGCCGATCAGGTCTGCGTTCGAAAGCGCCTCGTCGGGCGCAAAGCCCCAGTACTTCGTGCGAACTTCGCGGTGCATCCATTCCGCCAGCGCCTCGGCCATGCGGTCGGCCAGCGCCTTGAGGATGATCGCGGAGTAATCGTCGTTGTCCTTGCGAAAGCGCTCCAGGTGCTCCTCGATGCCGAGGCCGGCCGTGACCGCGAAGCCGCCGATCCAGTCCGCAACGTCGGCTTCCTTCGGCGCGATGAAGTCGGACAGGCACAGGTTCGGGCGTTCGACCGGCTTGTCGGCTTGTTGGCGCAGGTGGTGCAGCATCACCTGCTCGTCGCCGTTGACCAGTTCCAGGTCATCGCCGATACGTGATACTGGCCAGAAGCCGATCACGGCTTTCGCGCGCAGCCATTTTTCGTCCACGATCCGCTTGAGGATCTTCTGCGCATCGTCAAACAGCTCCGTTGCCTGCGGACCAACCACGCCGTCGGTCAGGATCGCGGGGTAATGCCCATGCAGCTCCCACGCCTGGAAGAATGGCGTCCAGTCGGTCACCTTCAGCAGCTCCGGAATCGGAATGTCGTCGATCACGGTGATGCCGGGCTTGTTGGGCGCGGGCGGCGTGTAGGCCTTCCAGTCGAACTTCGGCGCGTTCGCGCGCGCGGCGGCCAGCGACACCAGCCGCTTGGCCGGGCCGCGGTTGCGGTGGCGTTCGCGCACGTCGGCGTAGTCGGCGCGCACCTTGTCGAGGAAATCGTCGACGACTTTTTGCTCCTTCGAAACCAGTGTCTGCGCCACGCCGACCGCGCGTGAGGCGTCCTTCACCCACACGCAGGCGGTTTCGTAGTTGGGTTCGATCTTGATGGCGGTGTGCGCACGCGAGGTGGTGGCGCCGCCGATCAGCAACGGGATCTTGAAGTCGCGGCGCTTCATTTCTTTGGCCACGTTGGCCATTTCCTCCAGCGATGGGGTGATCAGGCCCGAGACGCCGATCATGTCGGCGTGCTCGGCGATCGCCGTGTCGAGGATCTTCTGGGCCGGCACCATCACGCCAAGGTCGACCACGTCGAAGTTGTTGCATGCCAGCACCACGCCCACGATGTTTTTGCCGATGTCGTGGACGTCGCCCTTGACGGTGGCCATCACGATCTTGCCGTTGGACTTGCTGGTGTTGCCGCTCAGTTTTTTCTCTTCGTCCATGAAGGGCAGCAGGTAGGCCACCGCCTTTTTCATCACGCGCGCGGATTTCACCACCTGCGGCAGGAACATCTTGCCGGCGCCGAACAGGTCGCCGACCACGTTCATGCCATCCATCAGCGGCCCTTCGATCACGTCCAGCGTGCGCGTGACGGTCTTGCGGACTTCCTCGGTGTCTTCGACCACGAACTGGTCGATGCCATGCACCAGCGCGTATTCCATGCGCTTGGCCACGGGCAACTCGCGCCACGCCAGCTTGTTGGTGTCGTCCTTGCCCTGCGCGCCGCCCTTGTGCCGCTCGGCGATTTCCATCAGGCGTTCGGTTGCGTCGGCGCGACGGTTCAGCACCACGTCCTCGACGCGTTCGCGCAGCTCCGGGTCGAGATCATCGTAGATCGCGATGCCGCCCGCGTTGACGATGCCCATGTCCATGCCCGCCTTGATGGCGTAGTACAGGAACACCGAGTGGATGGCTTCGCGCACCGTGTTGTTGCCGCGGAACGAAAACGACACGTTGGACACGCCACCGGACAGGTGCGAGTACGGGAACCGCTTCTTCAGTTCCTTCGCGGCCTCGATGAAATTGACCGCGTTGTTGGCGTGTTCCTCGATGCCGGTGGCGATCGGGAAGATGTTGGAGTCGAAGATGATGTCTTCGGGCGGAAACCCGACCTTTTCGGTCAGCAGCTTGTACGAGCGCTCGCAGATCGCGATGCGGCGCTCGACCGAATCGGCCTGGCCGTCCTCGTCGAATGCCATCACCACGGTGGCCGCGCCGTAACGCAGGATCTTGCGCGCCTCGTCCAGGAATTTCTCCTCGCCTTCCTTCAGCGAGATGGAGTTGACCACGCCCTTGCCCTGCAGGCACTTCAGGCCCGCCTCGATGACCGTCCACTTGGACGAATCGACCATCACCGGGATGCGCGCGATGTCGGGCTCGGCGGCGATCAGGCGCAGGAACTTCACCATCGCCGCTTCGGAATCCAGCAGGCCCTCGTCCATGTTGACGTCCAGGATCTGCGCACCGCTCTCGACCTGCTGGCGCGCAACCGCGACCGCCTCGTCGTAACGGTCTTCCTTGATCAGCTTCTTGAATTTCGCCGAACCGGTGACGTTGGTGCGTTCACCGATGTTGATGAACAGGGTCTGCGGGGTGATGACCAGCGGTTCGAGGCCGGACAGGCGGGTGTAGCGGGGGGAAGCAGTCATGATGGCGACGTCCACTTTGATTTTGTTATTCCGGGGGTATCGCCAGCGGCAGCGGCGATGGAGTCCGGAATCCGTGCTTTCCGTCCGGGCTGGGCGGAACCCCTGATTCCGGGTTCTGCCCGCCGATGACGCGGGCTGCCCCGGAATGACGGGGTGGAGAAACTCGAGTCATTGTTCATGCCGCGGCCGCGGCGTCGGACGGCAGCGCCCGGGGAGCGACATCACGCACGGCTTCGGCAATTGCCTTGATATGTTCAGGCGTAGTGCCGCAGCAGCCACCGACGATGTTGAGCAGGCCCTCGCGCGCAAATTCGCCCAGCGTCTCGGCCATGTCCTCGGGCGTTTCATCGTAACCACCGAGCGCGTTCGGCAAACCGGCATTCGGATGCGCGCTGATGGCGCAATCGGCCACCCGCGCCAGCGCCTCGATGTGCTGGCGCAGGTCTTTCGCGCCCAGGGCGCAGTTGAGCCCGATGGACAATGGCCGCGCGTGCGCGACCGAGTACCAGAATGCCTCGGCGGTCTGGCCTGAAAGCGTGCGCCCGGAGCGATCGGTGATGGTGCCCGAGATCATCACGGGCAGGCGCCCGCCAACCTCGTCGAAGACGCGCGCGATGCCGGACAACGCGGCCTTGGCGTTCAAGGTGTCAAAGATGGTTTCCACCATCACGATGTCGACGCCGCCCTCGATCAGGCCGTGCGTGGCATCCGCGTAGGCGTTCTCCAGTTCGTCGAAATCGACGTTGCGGAAACCGGGGTTGTTGACGTCGGGCGACAGCGAAGCGGTGCGGCTGGTGGGCCCCAGCACGCCGATCGCGAAGCGCGGTTTGTCCGGGGTCGCCTTTTCGGCGGTGTCGCAGGCCGCCCGCGCCAGCTTGGCGCCCTCGCGGTTCAATTCGCGCACCAGGTGCTGCAGCGCGTAGTCGGCCTGGCTGATCGAGGTGGAATTGAAGGTGTTGGTTTCAACGAAATCCGCGCCCGCCTCGAGGTACGCGTGGTGGATGTCACGCAGGATCCCGGGGTGCGTCAGTGACAACAGGTCGTTGTCGCCCTTGAGGTCGTGCTGGCAGCCGTGGGCGTCGGCGTGTTCGCCCGTGTGCGTGTGTGGCTGCTGGCTGTCGCAACCGTGTGCAAAGCGCTCGCCGCGATACCCGGCTTCGTCCAGCTCGTGGCGCTGCAGCATGGTACCCATCGCGCCATCCAGGATCAGGATGCGCCGTGACAGCGCGTCCTGCAGTTTCGCGACGCGTTCCGGATGAAGCCAGGAAAGGTTTGTCATGGTTGTCTCCTGCAGGCGCGCGCCTGTGCGATCGTT
>JAICHS010000180.1 GCA_025924775.1 Rhodanobacteraceae bacterium | reverse complement strand
GGAACCGTGCAGGCGGTGCTGCCGCAGGTCGACCCTGCGACGCGCACCCAGCGCGTGCGGATCGAACTGCCCAATCCGCAGCGTGAACTCGCACCGGGCCTGTTTGCGGAGGTTGCGATCCATGCAACTGCAAACGCGTCGCACCCGTTGGTGCCGGATGACGCCTTGATCGCGACCGGCAACGCAACCCGGGTGATCGTCGCGATGGGTGATGGCCGCTTTCGTGCGGTGCCCGTCAGGACCGGACGCTCGGCCAATGGCGAAACCGCGATCCTCGCCGGCCTGTCGGGTGGCGAACACGTGGTGACTTCGGGGCAATTCCTGATCGATTCGGAAGCCAGTTTGTCCGGCGCCTTGCAGCGCCTGAACACCGCTGATGAAGGTTCCACTGCGCACGGACCCTCATCCGGCGCTGCGCGCCACCTTCTCCCGAAGGGAGAGGGGAACAAAGGCACGCATGGCGTGCCGACGCCGGCAAGCACTTCCGGTGCGAAGGGGCACCAGCCATGATCGCGCGCCTGATCCGTTGGTCGATCGGGAACCGGCTCCTGGTGCTGCTGGGTGCCCTGGTGCTGGCGGTGGTCGGCACACTTTCGCTGCTGCGCACGCCGCTGGAAGCCTTGCCGGACTTGTCCGATACCCAGGTCATCATCCGCACTTCCTGGCCCGGCCGTTCGCCGCAACTGGTCCAGCAACAGGTGACCTATCCACTCTCGACGTTGATGATGTCGGTACCCGGCGCGACCACGGTGCGCGGGCATTCGTTCTTCGGTGATTCGTTTGTGCATGTGCTGTTTGCCGACGGCACCGACCTCTACTGGGCGCGTTCGCGGGTGCTCGAATACTTGAGCCAGGCGCGCGGCAAGCTGCCGGACGGTGTGGTACCAACCCTCGGCCCCGACGCGACCGGCGTTGGCTGGATTTACGAATACGCGCTGGTCGACCCGACCGGGCGGCACGACCTCGGACAGTTGCGCGCCCTGCAGGACTGGTTCCTGCGCTATCGCCTGAAGACCGTACCGAACGTCGCCGAGGTCGCGAGTGTGGGCGGCCAGGTGCGCGCGTGGCAGGTCGTGCCCGATCCCGCCAAGTTGGCGGCGGTCCGCCTGACGGTTGGGCAGTTGGCCGACGCAATCCGTGCCGCCAACGGTGCCAGCGGCGGTTCGGTGATCGAACAGGGCGAAGCCGACCTCATGATCAACAGCGAGGGGTATCTCAAAACCCGCGAGGACTTCGCGCGGGTCCCGGTCGCCACGGGGCCGGGTGGCACACCTGTACTGCTGCGCGATGTAGCGCAGATTCGGCGCGGCCCCACCTTGCGCACCGGCATCACCGAACTGGATGGCCAAGGCCAGGTCGCGGGCGGGGTGGTGGTGATGCGTTATGGCAAAAACGCGCTCGCCACGATCAACGCGGTCAAGGCGCGGCTGGCCGAGCTGCAGAAGAGCCTGCCGGCGGGGGTCGAGGTCGTGCCGGTCTATGACCAGTCACGCCTCATCGAGGCCGCCGTGCGGAACGTCAGCGAAAAGCTGATCGAGGAATTCGTGGTGGTGGCGCTGGTGTGCCTGTTGTTCCTCTGGCACCTGCGCTCGTCGCTGGTGGCGGTGGTGACGCTGCCGCTCGGAGTCCTTACCGCCTTCATCGTGATGCACGCACAGGGCGTGTCAGCCAACCTGATGTCGCTCGGCGGCATCGCGATCGCGATCGGCGCCATGGTCGATGCGGCGGTGGTGATGATCGAAAACACCCACAAGCATCTGGAAACCTGGCAGCAGGAACACCCGGGGCGTGAACCCGCACCGGCCGAGCGCTGGCGCCTGGTCGCCGACGCGATGGCGGAAGTCGGGCCGGCGCTGTTCCTCAGCCTGCTGGTGATCACGTTCTCGTTCCTGCCGGTATTCGCGTTGCAGGCCCAGGAAGGGCGCCTGTTCAAGCCGCTGGCGTTCACCAAGACCTACTCGATGGCGGCTGCCGCCGGGCTGTCCGTAACACTGGTGCCGGTGCTGATGGGGTACCTCGTGCGCGGACGCATCCGCCCCGAGCATGCCAACCCGGTCAACCGGGCATTGACCGCGGCTTACCGGCCTTTGCTCGCGTGGGTACAGCGCCGACCGAAAACGACCTTGCTGATCGCGACCCTGGTTGTCCTGACCGCACTCGCGCCGTTGCGGTTTCTCGGCAGCCAATTCATGCCGCCGCTGGATGAAGGCACTTTGCTGTACATGCCGACCGCGCTGCCGGAGCTTTCGGCGGGCAAGGCCGCGCAGCTGCTGCAACTCACCGACCGGATGCTGAAGACCGTGCCCGAGGTCGCGCATGTATTCGGCAAGGCCGGTCGGGCGGACACCGCGACCGATCCGGCGCCGCTCAACATGTTCGAGACCATCATCACCTTCAAGCCGAAGGATCAGTGGCGGCCCGGGATGACCATGGACAAGCTCAAGATCGAGTTGGACCACGCAGTCAAGGTGCCGGGCCTCACCAACCTGTTCGTCTATCCGATCCGCAACCGCGAGGAAATGCTCGCCACCGGGATCAAGGGCCCGATCGGCATCAAAGTATTCGGTCCCGATCCGGCGGTGCTGCAGCAACTCGCTGCGCAGATCGAGGCGGTCGCGAAAACGGTACCGGAGGTGCGTTCGGTCGCCGCAGATCGCGCCACCAGCGGCCGTTACGTCAACGTGCGGATTCGTCGCGAGGCCGCCGCGCGTTACGGCCTGACCCAGCGCGACGTGCAAGCGCTGATCGCCACAGCCGTCGGCGGCGAGCCGATCGATGAAACCATCGATGGATTGGAGCGGTATCCGATCGTGCTGCGCTATCCGCGTGCCACGCGCGACACGCTGTCCGCGTTGCGATCGCTTCCGGTCTTGGCGCCGGGCGGCACGCAAGTCACATTGGGCCAGGTCGCTGACGTCACGGTAACGAGCGGCCCTTCGATGCTGACCGGTGAGGATGGGCAGCTCGTCACGAACGTCTATGTTGATACCGGCAGCAGCAATCTGGGTGGCCTGGTCGCGTCGCTGAAAAGCGCAATTGCTGATCAGGTGCCGTTGCCACCGGGCTACACGCTGGGGTGGGCCGGCCAGTTCCAGCATCTGCAGCATGCCGAACAACGACTGGAACTGGTGGTGCCCTTGACTCTGGCGATCGTGTTCCTGCTGATCTGGCTGATCTTCCGCGATGCGGCGCAAGTCGCGATCGTGTTGTTCACGGTGCCGGCGGCCCTGGCGGGTGGTCTGTGGCTGGTCTGGCTGCTTGGCGAATCGGTATCGGTCGCCACCGTGATCGGATTCATCGCACTCGCTGGTGTCACGGCCGAGTTCGGCGTGGTGATGATGCTGTTTCTGCGCCAGGCGTGGGAACGACGCGTCGCTGCAGGCAGCGTCGATGAAGCCGCACTGGAGGAGGCGATCCGGGAAGGTGCGCAGATGCGGGTGCGGCCGATCGCGATGACGGCGGCGGTGATCCTCGGTGGCCTGTTGCCGATCATGATCGGCCAGGGGGCGGGCTCGGATCTGGTGCGCACGATTGCCACGCCCATGGTGGGCGGGATGTTGATCGCCCCCAGCCTGTCGATGCTGGCGATCCCGGCCGCCTTTCGGCTTCGGGAACGGCGGCGTCTGCGGCGATTGGCGGCGTTGCACATTCCCCTCGTCGACGAGAATTCGAGTCATGGGATTTGACACCGCCCAGCCACGCCACGCGGGCCACAGTGCCTCGAGAGGTCGCAGGGGCTCGAGAACACCTGATCTATCGCCGCACGCGCTGTGGCGTTGCGTGAAGCAGCGATCGCGCGCATTTTTCACGCGCGGTCGCCTCCATGTTCGGCGTTCCATGCCGCTTTTTGTTGCTCCCGTGATAGACCATTGCCATGAAGATCTACTTCTGGGTTCGGCCCTCAGCCGCCGCCCAAGCCGTGTCCGTTATGGTCAGCTTTGCTGTGCTAAGCGGCCGTTTGTTGGACCGGTGGGTCGGCTGGCTGCCCGACGAGAAGTGGGCGTAAGCACGAGGCCGTCGGCGAATCCAATGCCGAACAATGTTTATACCTCCGCAGGCCGGAATGCTCATTCACGAGCGCATTGTCGCCGCCGGCACGTCCAGATCCTTCTCGAACCAGTGTTGCGCGTACGGGTTGTCGTTGTACCGAGCAATCTCGTGGTAGCCCGATGATCGGTAGAGCTGCAGTGCCTCCACCAGGGAGTCGTTCGTGTCGAGGCGTATGGTGCGAACTTTGAGGTCGCGTGCCGAGTGCTCAATGGCAGCCAGGAGCCGACGGCTGATCCCCGTTCCGCGTAGTTCGGGCAACACCCACATCCGCTTGATCTCGCCGACACCTTCGCCGAGGTGGCGAAGCGCGCCACACCCGACCGGGTTTCCCAGCGACTGCGCGACCAGGAACCGGCCTGTTGGAGGCGCAAACTCGCGCGTTGTGGCAATGGTCCTCGCAGGCCGCCTGAACCCATCCGGGAAACGTACCGCCAACTCGTCGTAGTAGCGTTTCAGGCACCACTGCGCCTCGGGGCCAGCAGCTGCGGTCTCGGTAATTTCCACGGCCGATGCATGCAACAGGCGGTCCACCTCGCCCATGGCGGTAACGAGCCGATCGGCCTGGTATTTGGAAAGCGGGGAGACGAGTGATTTCGCAAGCGCGTCCGAGAGCCCATCGATGCGTCGCAGTTCCCGGCGACCTTTGACAGTAAGTTGCACCAACCGGGTGCGCGCGTCTCCTGCAGGTGGCCGCGTCGTCCTTACAAGCCGCTTCGCTTCGAGCGCGCGCAGCAGACGGCTCAAGAACCCCGAATCCAGCGCCATCCGTGCACGCAGGTCGCGTACCAGCACCCCGTGCGTGCCAACCTCGAAGAGCAACCGCGACTCCACCAGCGGCGCCGCACGACCCAGGTATTTTTCGTTGAGTACGCCGAGGCGTTGGGTCACGGTTCGATTGAATGAGCGCACGGTCGCAAGCGTGGAGGCCATTCCCTGACTATAGTCAGATATATTGTCGAGTGCAATCGCGAACAGCCGCCCCGCAATTGGCGCAGCAAGAACTCGAGACCGAGCGGGAGACGCTGAAACGCGCCACCGCCATCCTTGACGTCCGCGCGTCAACAGACTGCCCAACTCGCCGCGGCCAAGACGGATAAGGCCATAGCCATCGAGGCCACGAAGCTCGCCGAAGGTCGGCGCAACGGCTACGTTCACCCCCTCACCACGTAACGACGAAAACAGCAGCAAGAGC